>LNGD01000038.1 GCA_001587675.1 Candidatus Methanofastidiosum methylothiophilum | reverse complement strand
TTAAGCTAGCCCAAAAACCTAATCAGCCGAAGGGCAAAAGAAAAAAAGTAAGGTTAATCATAAATCTCTAAATATAATTACATTAATATGAGACTTTTATTTAGATGTTTGTATGTTTTAAATGGTCTTGTTGGATTTTCTTCAAGTAGTATTTATAATGTAAATTTTGATATTACTGGGATAGCGATCATTATCCTTTCGTTTGCAATTTGAGCTTTATCTAATACCTGATGAACTAAAAAAGTCAAAATAATAAATAATTTATTAAATATTGATTTTTTTTACCTAGTAGTTATTGGATAAGTTTAAAAACTCTGTATGCATTTATTCTTTTGTTGTATTTGTAAATATTTATCACAACTGTTGGTGCAAATATGGTTGAAAGATTTAGGTCTATTACAAGTGTAGGTAGAGGTTTTAGCCGATATATGGGTTCAATTTCCCGCAAAAAAAGAAAAGCAGACAGGATGATTGGACTTTTAATAGACGGTCCCAATATTTTAAGAAAAGAATTTGACATTAACCTAGAAGATATAAAAAAGATTTTGGAGGATATGGGGGACATCAGAATAGGAAAGGTTCTGCTGAATCAATTTGCTCCTCACGGCCTTATAGAGGCTATCGCAAACCAGGGATTTGATGCAATTGTTGTTACAGGTGACATTGATGTCAGAATGGGAGTTGAAGCTATGGAGATTATTTACAATGATAATATTAATACAATTGCCATAGCAACTAGAGATGCAGACTTTGTACCAATCCTTGCAAAGGCAAAGGAGCATGGAAAGGAAACAATTGTCATAGGCGCTGAACCAGGATTTTCAATCGCCTTACAGAACACTGGTGACTTCGTTATCAAGATGGGAAAAGTCCCGCCTGAAATGGAAGAGGAAGAAGAAGAGCTTCGTATTGAAGGTGATGATCTAGAAGATTCATATTAAATTTTTTTTATTCTTTTAGTAAGTTTTATAAGTTTTGAGCGCTTTATTAGTAGAGTGGAATCAAGAGATGATAATAGCGTTCTTACAAGGACAGAGATGCAGATAATAAGATCACTGAAGCTGTCTTTTAGGACCTACGATGACCTAGAAAAGGAAGGTGTTGGAGATTCTAAGACATTAAATATAGCTATAAATGCTCTTTTAGCTAAAAGATTAATGTCTCAGATGATAAAAGAAAATGATCTTGGTTATTCCACAGAATATTTTTTAACGCCTAAGGGAATAGAAATGTCAAAAATTCTTGCCCTTATGAGAATCTATAAATTTCCTGATGAGGGCATGACGAGGCTTAAACTCAAAATACTAGAATTTTTGAAAGAAGAAAAAAAACTTGAAAAGATAACGAATTTTCTTGGAATTGACGAGGCCGAAGTCAAGCGAAATCTAAGAGTTCTTGTCAATACAAACCTTATCAAAAAAGATGAGGATATTTATTCTATAACTTATGCTGGTGACAAATTCCTAAGCATATTCTTGAAATAAAGGGATTGTATGGATATTCTTTATTTAGAATGGAGTAAAGTGGACGAAGCAATCTGGACAATGTGCGATATCATAAAAAGAGAATTTGATTTTGATGTCATTGTAGGCATATCCCGTGGGGGACTAATTCCAGCAGTAAGAATATCTCATATTTTTGATAATAAACGACTTCTTTTAATGGAAGCCAAATACTATAAGGACATTGGAGTCAGGGACGATAAGCCAAGGATTACACTCCCGCTAAAAAAAGAGGATGTTTCAGGAAAAAAAATTCTTCTCGTTGACGACGTTGCTGATACAGGCGGAACTCTTGCTGCCGTAAAAGAATATATTGAATCCTTATCGCCAAAAGAGCTAAAGGTCGCAGTAGTTGCTTCAAAACCAATTTCTGTAGTCAAACCAGATTATACAGTTTTCAACACCGATAAATGGATAATATTCCCATGGGAGAAGATGCCGGTGGAGAAGAAAAAATGAGAAGTTTTATCTCAATGGATATTAAATCAAAATCTATTTTGGATAAAATTGAAATATTTCAAAAAAAGTTGAAAAACTCTGCATGTCCAATGAAAACAGTTGAAAGAGAGAATCTTCATTTAACGCTGAAATTTCTAGGCGAGATAAATGAGTCCTCTTACAAAAGAATAGTTGGCTCACTTGAACCTACTCTAAAAGAATTTTCTACTTTTGAAGTTAATTTGAGGGGAACTGGATTTTTCCCAAGCATATCAAATCTTAGAGTTATATGGGTAGGAATGAACGCCCCGGAGATAGTCTATATCCAAAGAGAAATAGAAAATACAGTAAATTCCATGGGTTTCACTGAGGATAAAAAATTTGTGCCGCACTTAACAGTTTCCAGAGTTAAAAGTGCCTTAAATAAAAAATCACTTCTAAATGTGCTAGACGAATTTAAGGACTATGATTTTGGAAGTGAGTTAATTAGTGGAATTAACTTCAAAAAGAGCACTCTTACGCCGGAAGGCCCTATATACGAAACTTTAAAAGAATTTAAGCTGAAGACTGTATAATGATTTCAGAGATTAAGTCTCAGATTCTTTCAGAAATAACTCCTTCTGACAAGGAAAGAAAGGAAATAAGTAACCTAACAAATATGCTAGTAGACCATCTTTCTCAAAAAATATCGAAGATGGGTCTAAATGCAACTGTTGAGATTGTTGGGTCTATTTCTAAAGACACTTGGATAGCAAATGACAGAGACATCGATGTATTCATTGTTTTTGATAAATCATATCCTATCGATGAGTTAAAGAAGCTGGGACTTGTAATAGGTAAAATAGAGCTTGAAGGCTTTACCTCTGAAACAGCATATGCAAATCATCCTTACACCATCAATCATTTTAAAGAATTCAAGATTGACGTTGTGCCATGCTACGACTCAATAGAGATAATAACGCCAGTCGACAGAACCCCTCACCACACAAGATTTGTCAAGGAGAACATTGGAGATCTCAGAAATGAGGTGAGACTCCTAAAACAGTTTATGAAAGGGGTCGGTGTATATTCTTCTGAGCAAAAGATCCAGGGATTTTCCGGCTATCTTTGTGAGCTTCTTATCATAAACTACCGCAGTTTTGACAATGTCTTAAAAAATGCTTCAAACTGGCAGTATGGTGAATATATAGATATCAAAAAAGCAGGGAAAAGAAGTGACTTCAAAGACCCATTAATAGTAATCGATCCCGTTGACCCAAAAAGAAATGTGGCTTCAGCTTTATCTATTGAAAGGCTTTGTGAGTTTATTTACTATGCTCGGAAGTATATTGAATCTCCTTCAATAGAATATTTCAGAAAGAAAAAAAGATTATTCGTGAAGAGATTCCCTGACTCAGAAGTATATTCAATTGTATTTCAAGGAGAATTACTCGATGACATTATTTACCCACAGCTTAGAAAAACTGCAAAGCACATGATTACCCTCCTTGAAAAACATGACTTTAAACCACTGTCCTATGGACTCTTTAAAAAAGGCGAAGCCTCTGGCATAGTCTTTGAAATTGAAAGTTACAATCTATCCCCATTAGTAAAGCACTATGGACCAAAAATTTTCGACCGAGCTCACTCAGATAGCTTTGTTTCAAAATATAATGAAATCTTCATAGAGGGCGATAGGTCTTATACTCTAAGGCCGAGACAGTTTTCTAACCCACTCTATGTCTTAATATCTGCAATAAAAGAAAAAGAAGGACTGGGAAAAAATCTAAAGTCCATGTCCTATAGCATATTAAAGGGAGAGAAAGCCCTTAACTATCTTTCTTCTGAGGAGTTTGAAATTTATATCTAGCTCCTGATAAAGTACTTTCTCACTTCATCCACGACTAATACTGTGAAAGCAGATGGGATAATTATTAGCCAATCATTTAATGCAAGTGGGACTGTATGGAAGAATCCCTGTAGGAAAGGAACGTAAACTACAGCTATCTGTAGTAAGAAAGAAATGCTTATTGCCAAGAGCAATCCTTTGTTTTCAAAGAAATTAATTTTGAATATTGACTGATCAAATGACCTACAGTTCAATACGTTCACAAGCTGGTATGTTACAAATAATGTAAATGCTGCTGTCCTTGCATAGTCAAGCGATCCCCCAATATTAGTGAAAAGAATATATGTACCAAGCCCCATTGCAATCCCTGCTATGAACATCGAAAGGTAAAGTGGACTTGTTAATATTGGTGCATTCTTCTTTCGTGGCGGTTTTTCCATAAGAGCGCCATGAAGTGGTTCCATTGAGAGTGTAACAGCCGGTGGCCCATCCATTATGATATTAACCCATAGTATCTGCACAGGTAATAGAGGCAGAGGCGCCCCCGTCATAATAGCGGTAAACATCAACATTATAGCACCAATGTTTGTAGAAAGCTGGTATCTTAAGAACTTTCTAATGTTATCATAGATTCTTCTTCCCTCTCTGATAGCCGTGACTATTGTGTTGAAATTGTCATCCATAAGGACCATATTTGATGCTTCTCTTGCGACATCTGTTCCGATTAATCCCATGGACACGCCAATATCTGCCATTTTTAGGGCCGGGGCATCGTTTACACCGTCCCCTGTAACTGCAACTACCTCACCTACTTCTTTTAAAGTTTCAACAATCTTTACTTTGTGAAAGGGGCTTGCCCGATAGTACACAACAACATCCTTTACTATTGCTGCAAACTTCTCTTTTGGCATCTCATCTAGCTCTTTACCTGAAAGAGTGAGACCTTCCTTCCCAAGTATACCAGCTTCTCTTGCAATTGAAAGACCAGTCTCCTTTTGGTCGCCAGTAATCATTGCAACTTTAATACCTGCTTTCTTACACAGCGCAATAGCGTCTTT
The DNA here is from genome assembly GCA_001587675.1 of Candidatus Methanofastidiosum methylothiophilum. GTDB lineage: Archaea > Methanobacteriota_B > Thermococci > Methanofastidiosales > Methanofastidiosaceae > Methanofastidiosum. The sequence continues at coordinate 7,553 of LNGD01000038.1, read as the reverse complement.
AACTTCAGTTCTCAATGGGTCTTTAAAGAAGGCTAATCCGACAAATACGATATCCTCTTCACTATCTCCTTCCTTGTATCCTAGTGCCAGAGCTCTAAGTCCCTGGGCTGCATACTCACGATTTTTAACAAGAATTCCTTCTTTATCTGCTTCACTTAGACTCTTTACTTTACCCTCAATAAGAATATTTTTTGATCGTGAAATAATAACTCGCGGGGCGCCTTTGATATAAGTTGTTCTCTTGCCATTTTCTTCAATAAGAACAGACATCATCATTTTTTCAGAATCAAAAGGATTCTCCTTAATTCTTTCAACTCTATGGTGGTGATAGTTCCTATTTTTTGCAAATACTTTAAGTGCCCCCTCTACAGGATCTCCTATAATTTCTAATTTGTCCCCTTCTGTCTTTAAATGGGCATTATTGCAAAGTTCTCCTATCTTGAAAAACATCTCATGTTTCTTAGGATCCACTTCATTTGGCTCTAGAAATTTATTATTAATAAAGGCACTAACGACACTCATTCTGTTAATCGTAAGGGTACCTGTTTTATCGGTGCAAATAAAGGTAGTAGTTCCAAGAGCCTCAACTGCAGCAAGCTTTCTAACGATTGCATTGTTTTTTGCTAGTATCTGCGTACCAAGTGCCAGTGTCACTAGAACAACTATGGGCAGCCCTTCAGGTATAGTTGCAACAGCAAGACTTATTGCCGTGAGCGCAGATTCAATCAAAGCATCTCTAATAGGCATTGATGCTAGAATCCCTCTAACTAAAACCATTATAAAAAGGACTGAGCTGATTCCAACGGAAAGCATCCCTAATTTTTTCCCGAGAATATCTATGTTCTTCTCTAAGGGCGTGCTACCTCTTTCTTCCATTGAAATAAGACTGGATATCTTCCCAATTGGAGAATCTTTTCCTGTGAGTATGACTACGCCTGTTCCACGTCCCCTAGTAACAACTGTCCCCATAAATGCAGTATTTGAATAACCTTCTTCTGACTTTAAATCAACACTCTTTGAAACAGGAAAACTTTCCCCAGTAAGAGAAGATTCATCAATCTGAAGATTAATAGCTTCAATAAGTCTAACTGTGGCAGATAGCTTGTCACCATCTTCAATATGTATTATGTCACCTGGGACTAGTTCTCTTGAAGGGATTTCTTTTTTAGTTCCGTCTCTTATGACAATTACCTTTGACTGAACCATCGCCTTTAAGACTTCAATTGCTTTATCTGCGCGGTACTCCTGCAGGAATCCCATTACACCATTAACAACAATAACTAGAAAAATAACAACTGAATCCTTTAGATTACCAATAGCTACAGATAGAATACCTGCAAGTAAAAGAACTATTATAAGATTATTTTTGAATTGATTTATGAATTTTTTAAAATTTGATTCTTTCTTTACACTCGGAAGCTCATTATAACCATATTTTGCAATCCTTTTTTCTGCTTCTGATGTAGAAAGACCTTCCTTTGTCGTATCAAGATTTTTAAGAATGTTTTTAATATCTTCATTAATCCATTTTGGATCAATTAGCCCTAGATCTTCCATATGACTAAAAAGGCAAATTAGTTTAAAAGCTTTTCATGGGTAATTAAAATGACTTATTGGTCAGTATTAATCATCACTATTATATCTTAGAATCTGAAAAACGGCGGGCCACATATAAGAAGAATAGCGCTTAGGTAGTAATTACAATAAGCCTTTTATTATTCTACACACTTTTCTTGTTATGGATATTTTTGAATCATTTAATCCTGATAATCTAAAATTCCCCAATTGTTTTGTTGATATAAGGCTCCAAAAAAGAATTAATAACATTGCCAACGTTGAAAATGGAAAACTCGAGGAGGTATCATCTAACGGTCAGGCAGGAGTTGGTGTCAGAGCGCTCGTGAATGGCGCATGGGGATTTTCTTCAACTAATAATACTGAAGATGTTCAGAGGTGCATTGACAGTGCGTATAGAATTGCAGTTGCAACATCTCGCGCTTCAAAAAGAGATAGTTTTGAGATTGATCCTCCGATTTTAAAAGGTCGTTCTGAGAATAAAATAAAAATAGGGCCAGACGACGTTTCTTTGGAAGAGAAAATAGAGTATGCTTATGAAATAGAAAAAGGAGCGAAGATAAACGACCTTGTCAAAAACACTGTTTCTACTTGCAGCGATTCAATTAACGAGCAACTTTACATTAATTCAATTGGAAGCGAAATTTATCAAAAGACTACGAGGGTCTATCTTAAGTCAGTAGTAACAAGCGGAACAGATTCCCTTCAGATGGGGTATGAAGTCATGGGTGGCACAAGAGGCTATGAAGTCCTAAAGGAAAAAACTCCTTCTGATCTAGGAAAAGAAGCATGTGAAAAGTCAATAAGGCTCTTATCTGCAAAGAAAGTATCCGGTGGGGAAAAGACAGTTGTTCTTGACCCAAAAATCCTTGGGGTATTTGTCCACGAAGCCCTTGGTCATGCATGTGAAGCGGATATTGTTCTTCAAGGGGACTCTATCCTAGAAGGAAAAATTGGTGAAAAAATTGGGGCTGACGGAGTTCATATCTATGACGACCCTACACTTTTAGAAAAAAATGGAACTTATTTCTTTGACGATGAAGGTATAAAAGCACAGAAAACTTGTCTCTTAGAAGACGGAGTGCTAAGATCATATCTGCATAACCTTGAGACTGCTTCAAGATTCAAAACAACTCCAACAGGCAACGGCCGTGCTCAAAGCTTTTCTTCAAGGCCTTTAGTTAGGATGAGTAATGTCTACATGGCAAGTGGTGATCACAGCTTTGAAGAATTAATTGATATAAAAGAGGGTCTTTATGTAAAGGGTGGCAGAGGTGGGCAGGTGGAAACAGCTAAGGGTCTATTCACATTTGGGTGCGAAGAAGTTTATGAGATAACTAACGGCGAGATTGGGAAGTTATACCGTGACGTTTCACTCTCTGGGAATACTTTGGAGATATTAAAAAACATCGAAGGAATAGGAAAGGATTTTGATGTTGGAAGTCCTGGTAGCTGCGGTAAAGGGCAATACGTGCCTGTCGATGATGGTGGTCCACATATAAGAACAAGAGCGCTAGTAGGTGGAGAATAAAATTTAGAAAAGTAATAAAAAATAAAATATTTATTTGTTTTTGTTTAGCTTTAGGATTTCAAGGATCTTAGCTATTGGTAGACTCTTCTTTTTCATTTCAGCTTTGTATTTTACTGTATTGAAGAAATCTTTGTAAGTTGGAGACTCTTTCCACCCATATCCTGTTGCAATTATGTTGTTATTTGAATCAGCAGTTATATCGTAAGCTGATCCCTTAAAGCCTCCAGGGTTTACACTCTTCCATCCAAGATTACCATTAGAATCATATTTTAATACTAGCCAGTTGTCTTGGTTTAAATCATCTGAAAAGAATGAAGCGACAAAGATATTTTCATTGCTATCAGTTACAATACCTTGGCCAATAGTGTCATAATTTCCTTCTTTGTATTTCTTTGTCCAGAGCTGGCTTCCACTTGAACTGTATTTTATTGTAATCATATCATTTCCAGAAAATCCAGTTGCAATAATATTGTCATTTGGATCAACTGTAACGCCATAGGCTTGTTCATATAGGCCGTCATTAGTAGTACCATATGTTTTTGACCAAATTAATTCACCGTTCGAATCAAATTTAACAACTTTGAATGACGTATCACTACCCTCTTCATATCCAGCAACTATGATATTGTTATTAGAGTCAACGGCAACTGATACGCCTTTAAAATTATTGAAGTTTTTAGGCGCCCATACGAATTCTCCAACAGGCTTATATTTGTATAACTTATCAGATAATATTACAATTATATTATCATTAGAGTCAACTGCGATATCTTGTACAGAACCGGGTGTATCATACCATATTGCAGTTCCACCATTTGTGCCAAACTTTGAAATACCTCCACTACCCCCTACAATTATGTTATTACTAGAGTCGGTAGCTACGGTAACTAATTGATTAGAGGATACTTCTTGATTCCATAGTTTATTTCCATTAGGGTCATATTTTACAATAGTGGCATCATCGTATCCAACTATTATAATATTGTTACTTGAGTCGACTGCAACACCGTATGCAACCTCATTTGATTCGCCAGTGTCAAATTCTTTTTGCCATATTACATCTCCCATGCAGTATGCAGGGACGATAGACATAATGAATATGGTCGTTATTAAAAAAACAGCTAATTTTTTAATTTAATCACCTAGTATTAGATACTCGGGTAAACGATATTTATAAATCTTTTTGTAAAATATGGAAAAAATATTAGGCTTTCCATATTAATAAAAATAGATTTCTAAGATTTCCTTCTCCTTCTTATGAATAAAAACCCGACTACACCGCCAACAACAGCTACAAGTGCCAATACTGGGATTAAGATCAATGTGATATTTACTGGGAGTTGTTGAGGTGCAACTGGCTGAAGCTTAGAACTTGTTTCACTTATCAAGGCATCTGTAGTTGCAAGCATAGCTTTGTTTCCTACCTTTTCAAATATCCTCCTTGCTTCATTGAAATTATCAAGAGCAGTCTGGTAGTTGCCTTTGTTTAGCTCAGAATTTCCCTTTGCAAATAACTCAAGCGCTTGGGCATTTAGGGCCTTATATTCAATTGCGGTCTTTAGATTCTTTTCACATCTCTTAACAGCTTCAGTATCCCCCAGCTTTGTGTACATTTCTTTTGATTTTGTGAATTCATCTATCGATTGATCAAACTGGGCACGAAGTAATAATTTTTCCCCCTCTGCATAGTGCCTCATTGCAAAGATTTGAAGGAAATTATTCTTGTATACATAAACATAGTTACTGCAAACAATAACATCCTTGTATCCGTCAGAATCAATATCCATAATAGAAATTGTCTTAATAGGACCGTTAACTTTTGTCTCAGAAAGCTTTTCCCCATTTGTACTGAATATGTAAAACACACCATCGTCTATTTCCTGCTTTGAAGAAGACCAGTTTCCTGCGGCAACTAAAATATCAGGCGTGCCATCGGCAGTGAAGTCATCTATATTGACGTATCGTACATCTTTACCAACGGGCTGTGGGTCATCCCAGACTTCGTAACCCTTGCTGTCATATAGATAAACCCACCCGTCGACAGTCCCTACCGCAACTTCTTTCTTCCCATCCTTATTCACATCGCCGACGCCAAATGAGTAAATGTAAGAGTCAACAATGTTTCTCCAGAGCCTTCCCTCTAAACCGAAAGCCTGAAGGTATTTATAAGAAGCAGTTATAACTTCCATCTTTCCATCATTATTGATGTCTCCTGAATAGACCTGTTCAACAGGGTAGACGTTTTCAATCTCCCACATCTTCTTTCCAGTGGGATCATAAAGCGTTATGTTAGGATTTCGCTCTCCAGCCGCAATCACATCTGGGAATATCCATGATAGGTCAATTTTAACACCAAGCGGATAGGAATCCCAGGACTCATACTCTGACGCTGCAAATTCAGCTGTGTATAATCTTAGCACATAGAATCTGTAGAAGTCATTCTCATTTCTCCACTGGGTTTTATTCAACGTATAAACAGCAAATGTCCCATCTTTAAAGCCAACAATTACCTCCGGCGATTTGTCCCCATCAAGATCAGAGGAGCTTACTGAGTTGATCTGTTTTGTGAAATAAAGATGCCACTTTTCATTGCCGCTTGAATCAATAAGATAGACAAAATTCTTATTATTATAGAAGAGGACGTATCTCTCTGCTCCTTTTCTAACAACTGATAGGCCCCTGGCGGGAGTGTCAAACATATTTGACCAAAGTGTAATGCCTGACAAGGTATAAGCTCTAAGCTCCCCCGTATCAGTTGAAAGCACGACATCATAGACTCCGTCGCCATTTAGATCCCCAAGTGATGAAGAAACAGTCCCGTAATCATGCCTGAAGTAGTGCTTAATAGTGAACGGCTCTGGCTCTGCTGATACCGGAACTACAAGAAGAAAGGAAATCGATACCAAAATGCATAACCGTTGTTTCATATTCATGAATACCGTTAATCGCTAATAGTATATAAAGTTATTGCTTATCGATAATTATAATAGTGGAAATCCATTCCCCTTTGCTGCATAAGCTGCGATAACTCCCCAGTTAGGAATAGCGGTCTTGTCTTTAGGTCATAGACACTCTGGCATGAGTTTAAAAACATCGCTATTTTAAATTCTCTCTTAATTGTTTCGATCATCTCAATTATTCCATCAACATCCTCATCAACGGCTAGCTTCAAGAAGGGCAAAGCTATACCGCAGGCTGATGCCCCAAGAGCAATGCACTTTGCAATGTCAAAACCTGTCCTTACTCCTCCGGAGCCTATAATTGTTTTAATACCGCTTGCCCTGCACTCTGCAATCGAAAGGGGTGTTGGAATGCCCCAGTTCCAGAGTTTCTTTACAGTTTCCTTGTGAGCTTTGCTTCTGTAATACTCAACAGCGCTCCAGCTTGTTCCGCCAATTCCTGCAACATCAACTCCGTCTAGGAATGTTAAGTTTTCAGCAGTCTCTTTGGATATACCGGCACCAGTTTCCTTTGCAATCACAGGAAATGGCAGTTTTTCTTTTAGCTTCTTTAGAATTGCAACACCATTTTTGAAGAATAGATCTCCCTCAGGCTGGGAAACTTCTTGCAAGCTATTAAGGTGGACTGCTAACATATCCGCCTTTATTTCATTTACTGCAAAAAGCGCTTCCTTTTCAGTGTAGCCTTTGACAAACTGTGGAAGGCCAATGTTTCCAATAAGAAGAATATCCTTTGCGAACTTTCTGATGTCATAGGTATAAGTAAGAGAGGGATCCTCAATCATTGCCCGCTGACTTCCAAGGCCCATCCCTATACCTGTCTTCTGGCATGCTTTTGCGATAGCCTTGTTTATCTTTAGGGCTTCATCAGTGCCGCCAGTCATCGCAGAAACAATCAAAGGAAAAGATAGTTTTTTCCCAAATAGTTTAATCTCTGTATTAATCTCATCAAAGTTTAGTTCAGGAAGGGCAGAGTGAATAAAAGAAACGTCCTCTAGGTAATTGTACTTTGACTGGACATCTTCTTCAAGACAGATCTTAATATGCTCGAACTTCCTTCGTTCTGTCGTCACCTTTATCTACCTTCTTCCACTTACCGTAGGCAAACCCTACTATAAACATTGTTATTGCGTAGGAGATTATGGTATATAAAATATACTCTGAGGTGACCGTTTCAACGACTTCAAAGCCCTGGAGGATAAGCCAAAATGAGATTATAATGACTATAGCCCCTAAGACAACCCATCCAATAAATCTTACAGTTGGATTCCATCTCATGTCCCTTGCAACATTCTTTGTAAATGCGCCAACTATACCAATTGCAATGAAAGGAATAATTACTCCCAAACCGTAAAAGGTTACTTTGAGAAACGCCGAGGCGTTTGATCCAGTTATGGCCTCATCTATAAGCAGAGGCAGTATTATTGCAGCACACGGCAGTTTGATGATTGAGAATATCATTCCTAACACAAAGACACCAAGCAGTC
>LNGD01000037.1 GCA_001587675.1 Candidatus Methanofastidiosum methylothiophilum | reverse complement strand
TCAGTTTACTAATAAATTACTGGTAGATATATCTGGCACAATAAAAGGCTTTGTTAAAAATGTTGATATTGAAATGGTAGAGGGCAAAATTCTAATCCATATGAAGCTGGGGCAAAGTGCTGAAAGCTATGGATTATCTCGTAGTGAATCAAAACTTCTAAGATTTGAAACTAAGATAACAATAGTCTCTGATGAAATAGTTTCTGTTGGAAAAGATTGTATTATAGTTTCAAAGGGGAAATTGCCTCCGCTAGAAGAGATTAAAAAAGCTAAAGTGTACAAAGCTGAAAATGACAGTTTAAAAGAAAAATTAGCTGAAGTTAATGATGAGCTTGAAAACTCCTTGAGAAAATTAAAGGTATTAAAAGAAGACAAATCAGAACTTGAATTTAAACTTAATAAAATGCTTAAGATTGAAGAAGAATTTAATGAATTAAGATTGAAATGTGCAAAACAGGAAGGAGAACTAGAGGCTTCAAGGAGATTTACCGAGAAGCTAAAAAGCCAAGGTTTTGTAAATACATCCAATGAGAAACTCTATCCTAGCATTGAAAATGAGGCAGAAGAAAATTTATTAGAAGAAACCGAAAAAAAGTTTGAAGACATTTTAAACGATGAATTCACTCTTTTTGGAGAAGAAGAAAACTTAGAAAAGGAATCAGTTGAAAAAGAAATGCCACCAGATAGAGTATTAACTGTTGATGAAACTCCAGTAGAATCTCAAAGACCAGCTACACCACAAAGTAGTGAAAATCCATTTAGAAGATTTAGTAAAGAATATAAAAAATAGAACTGTATTTATATTTACACTCCTAAGAGTTCTGCTCCAAAAATCTGTAGCAATATACCAACAACTATGACAACAGCGCATATTACGACTACAACTTCAGGAGGAACCTTTAACCCCCCTTCATCTTCATCGAAATATCTGATTAGCCCCGCTCCAGTTGCTGGCATTGCGCCTCCAACGGCTTGGGTCTTCCTTTTAACCATAGAATCACTAACAAAAAAAAGTTTAATCATTATATAAATATATCGTAAAGAGGGAAAAAATGAAATTAGAGAGCATTATCCAAAAAGATTTCATTAAGATCAGCATTCCTAGCGAAAGAGCGCTTGCAATTGAAACAATGAAAAAAAACAATGTTTCTGAACTTATTGCATTAAAAGAAGGCACAGATTCATTTCTTGGAATTCTAACTATTGGCGATATACTTTCTAAACCAGAGGAAGAACAACTTGCACTTGTTTTGAGAAGGGAAGTTCCAGTTATAAATAAAAAAGGGTCAATTGAAGATGCACTAAAATTATTCTTGTCGGGGGATTTCTACTATTTGCCGGTAGTAGATAATGAGAATGTCATTGGTATTATCTCTCTTAAGGATATTCTCCCAGTTATAAATAAAAAATATAAAATTAACAAAAAGATTTCTGAGCTTATCGATAGTAACTATTTTATGAGCGTTTGGGATAAGACACCGACTTACATTGCTTCAAAAATAATGTTAAACTTTAAAGTATCATTCCTTGGGGCATTTGATGAATCAGGTAAATTTGTCGGAATTTTAGATACGTCGGACTTGATTAAGTCTGGCGAAATAATCAGTAGGGTTACTGAGTCTGACGCTACAAAAGGCGAATCAGGTGATGACTGGGACTGGAACTGGAAATCTTCAGTGCTTATAGGTACAAGTAACTTTTATCTTTCTAACAAACCAGTTTTGAATTACATTAAGGAAGGATTTTCAACAATAACTCAAAATATGACTATCTCAGAAACTATTGAGATTCTTCAAAAAGATAACACACGATATCTAGCAATTATAGAAAACAAGGATACGCTTATTGGTATTTTAAGAGATATAGATATTCTTAAAGCTTTTAAATGTGTAATTTAGCCAATTTGTAAGAGAAACATTTATATGTATTCCTAAATCAACAACTTTAAAATTTGAAGGGGTAAAAATGGTCGAAACCATTATTAATGATAATGTTATTGAGAGAGTTTCAGAAATTGCGAGATTAAAACTTTCTGAGAAAGAAAAGGAAAAATTTCGTGAAGAATTTGAGAGAATACTGGATGAATTTTCCATAGTTGATGAAATAAAAGTTGGAGATAAAGAGCTCTATTATGTTGTAGAGAATGTAAATGTTTTAAGAAAAGACTCTGCACCAAAACCCTTCAACAAAATAAATGACATTAAAAATAACTTTAACAAAAAAGAGGACGATTACATAGTTGTCCCAAGAAATCTTTAATCTTGTGGTATCATGTTTACTAAAGACCTTATTGACAATTTATTATCCTCATCTGTAGAAGAACACCTTCATAAAAAGATAGAGGAGATTAAGAAAAAAGATAAAGAAATAAACTCTTTTATCACATTAGGTATTGAGGAAGCTGAAAAAAAAGCCAAGGAAATTCAAAAAAAGATTGATGAGAACAAACAAGGTAAATTATCTGGGCTAGTAATTTCGATAAAAGATAATATTGCAGTTTCTAACCTTAGAATGACTTGTGGGTCAAAGGTTTTGGAGAATTATATTGCACCATACGATGCCACTGTTACAAATTTGATTAAGAAGGAAGACGGGATAATAATAGGAAAATGTAACATGGATGAATTTGCTTGTGGGTCTGATGGAACATCATCCTATTTTGGCCCAACAAAAAATCCTGTTAATTTAGATTACGTTCCAGGAGGGAGCTCCTCAGGAAGCGCCGCATCAATTGCTGCAAACTTCTCAGATCTATCTATCGGAAGCGATACCGGCGGTTCAATTAGATGTCCTGCAAGTTTCTGTGGTGTATATGGATTCAAACCAAGTTATGGAATGGTATCACGATATGGGCTTTCTGATATGGCTATGAGTTTAGAAGGTCCTGGCCCATTTGCAAAGGATACCTATGGTATTGCACTGTTACTTGATGTCATTACAGGCAAGGATCCAAGGGATACTGTTACAATTGAGAGAGACAGTTCATCTTATCTAAAAACTGTTGAAGATTTTAAAGAATGCGATATCAAAAACCTGAAAATCGCTTACGCTAAAGAATTTTTTGAGGGTGTCGACGAGGGAATTAAAAAAATTATCCTAGATAAAATTGGAAACCTTGAATCACACGGTGCAAAAATTGAAGAAGTATCTCTCCCAAATCTAAAATATGCAATTTCAATTTATTATTTAGTTGTATTCAGTGAATTTTCTTCTGCCATGTCAAAGTTTGACGGATTCAAATATGGCCATTACTCTGGTGGGCAAGACATTGTTGAGGCAGTTTCAAGTACAAGAGAGACTGCTATGGGAACTGAGGTCAAGAGAAGAGTTTTACTTGGAACATTTATCACAATGGAAGAAGTAAGAGGCAAATGGTATACCAAAGCCTTGAAAGCCAGAAGCGTGATTAAAGATGACTTTAAGAGAATTTTTAATTCATATGATTTATTAATTGGACCTACAATGCCTACACTTCCTTGGAAAATTGGGGAAAGAATTTCTGACCCACTTGCTATGTACTCTGCAGATATCCTTACAGTTAGTGCAAATCTTGCTGGGGTATGTGCCTCAAGTCAACCTGTTGGAAAAGTGAAGGGATTGCCAGTTGGGCTTCAGCTTCATGCTAACAGTCTATCTGAAAGCAAATTGTTGAAGGGCATGAGAGCCGTAGAAATAGCTAACGGGGGAATGTAATGCAACTTCATGAAGAGAAATATAAAGACCTTAATCTGAAGATAGGGCTTGAAATTCACGTTCAGTTAAAAACAGATCAAAAGATATTTTGTGAATGCTCTTCAGATTATATCAATTCGCCCCCAAACAATAATATCTGTCCAATATGCACTTCACAACCGGGCTCTAAACCGATGGGATTAAACGAAAAAGCACTAGAAAATCTTTTGAAAATTGGATTGTTCCTAGGATGTAAAGCTCATGGAAAGCCATTTTATGTTCAAAGGAAGCATTACTTTTATCCAGACTTACCCTCAAATTATCAGAGGACATCCCAGCCTATCTTGGGAGACGGTAACTTCATGGGGGTCGGTATATGGGAGATCCACATTGAAGAAGACCCGGGAAGATATGAACTTAGAGAAGGTAAGGTAGATTTAAACAGATGTGGTGTACCTCTAGCAGAAATAGTTACCGCTCCTGACATAAAATCTCCAGAATACGCAAGAGAATTTTTGAGAGATCTTTTATTGTCTCTTGAATATCTAGGGGTTATAAGGGGAGAGTCAGGATCAATCAGAGCAGATGTTAATATTTCAATAATGGGTGGAAATAGAATAGAAATTAAAAACGTTAACTCCGTCAAAGGTGTTTACAAAGCATTGAAGTATGAGATTGTTCGGCAGAAAGCAATCCTTCAGAGGGGAGGAAAAATTTCAATGGAGACAAGGCACTTTGATGAGGCAAGCATGATAACTAAAACACTTAGAAAGAAAGAAACAGTTGCCGATTATAGATATATCCCTGACCCAGATTTAGTTCCAATTTATGTTACTCCAGATAAAATCAGTGAGATTCAATCTGTTTTACCAGAATCCCCTCATAACAAAAAGAAGCGTTTCATGGAAGAATACTCTTTAGGAGAAGAAATAGCAGATGCTTTAATATCTGACCTTTATCTGGCAGATCTGTTTGAAGAAGCTGCAAAGAATTCAAATCCTCTAGAAGCAGGTAAGTGGTGCGCAACAGAACTTAAACGTAGATTAAACGAAAAGAACTTGTCTGTTTCAACATCAAAGATTACCGCTAAGCATATCTCTGATATGATAGGTTTTATTGAAAGAGGGGAGCTTTCAGTAAAAAATGCTAAATGGATAATCGAAGATGCCGTAGATACTGGGGAGAGCATCCCAACACTTATGGATAAAAAGAACTTTTACCAAATTAGCTCAGAAGACGCTTTAATTAAGATAATAGATAAAATTATAGAGGATAATCCGAAAGCAGTTTCAGATTTTATGTCGGGAAATCAAAATGCATTACACTTTTTGTTTGGAAAAGTTGTAAACGAAACAGAAGGAAGGGCTGAACCTTCAAAAACTATAAAGTTACTTAAAGATAAATTATGTACGGTGTCATAAATGCTCAAAAGAACATGTTATTCTGATAAATTAAAGGAAGGCGAAGATGTAGTAATATCTGGATGGGTTCACGAAAGAAGAGATCTTGGTGGTATAAAATTTATTCTTCTCAGAGACAGAGAAGGAATTGCTCAGATAACAGCACCAAAAAAGAAAGTTTCTGAAGATATTTTCAAATTAATGGACTCCATAGGGCGAGAGTGGGTATTAGCAGTAAAAGGAACTGTTAAAGCATCCCCTCAAGCACCAGGAGGTCTTGAAGTCATACCTCAAGAAATAGAAGTTATCAGCATGGCAGAACCAAATTTACCTCTAGATCCATCAGAAAAAGTTGAAGCTGATATAGATACAAGACTTGATAATAGATTTATGGATATAAGAAAACCTAGAGTTACTGCCATATTTAAGATTAGAAGTGAAATATTGAGGGCTGCAAGAGAGTATCTTTTGAGCCAAGCATTTGTTGAGATTCAAACTCCAAAAATTACTGCATCTGGGACTGAAGGGGGCACAGAACTCTTTCCAATTTCTTATTTTGAAAGAGAGGCTTTCTTAGCACAATCTCCACAACTTTACAAACAGACAATGATGGCTACAGGTATGGATAGGGTATTTGAAATGGCCCACTATTTCAGAGCTGAGGAGTCAAACACAAGGAGACATTTATCTGAATCCGATGCTGTAGATATAGAAATGTCATTTATAGAAAATGAAGAAGATGTAATGTATATCCTGGAAAATCTTGTTTCTTACATATTAACATGTGTTAGTAAAAACAAAAAGAATGAACTGGCCCTCCTAAAAATTGATATTTCTCCTCCGTCTACTCCTTTTAGAAGGGTGAGATATGAAGAAGCAATATCTCTTCTTCAGGAAGCTGGATTCAACGTTCATCATGGGGAGGACCTTGGAACTGAAACGGAAAAAGCTCTAGGAAATATTGTCAAGGAGAAGTACGGTGATGATTTATACTTCCTGACAAAATATCCACTTTCAACTAAACCCTTTTACACAAACTTTGACGGTGAAGTCGCAAGGGCTTTTGACCTTGACTACAAAGGCGTTGAAATAAGTTCAGGTGGGCAGAGAATCCACAATGTTGAAGTTTTAAGGACAAGAATCAAAGACAAGGGACTTCCAGTAACTTCATTTGAAGCATACCTTAAACCATTTAGATTTGGCATGCCACCACACGGTGGCTTCGGTCTTGGAATTGATAGATTATTAATGCAGATGTTAAATCTTGAAAATATAAGGGAGGGTGTATTGTTCCCTCACGACAGAAGAAGACTTGAGCCATAAACTTATTTTATAATATTTTTTATTTAATAAACTCTTCTCAATATTTTTAATTAGATATTGAATAAAGTTTATAAGTTATTCAAAAATCCATATTTTATGGGCGCAATTAGATATTATAGTACAAACAGAAATATTTCAGAACCAGGATTTGTACCTTTCAAAGGGCTTGTTAGCTTTAAAGAAGCTCTTATAGTAGGGCAAGCACCAGATGCTGGATTATTCATGCCTGAAAGAATTCCTAATATCTCAAAAGGCGAGCTTGAAGACCTAAGAGGCAGAAGGTTTTTTGAAATAGCTCACAGTGTTTTAGATAAATTTCTTTACGGCGATATTGAATCTGATCATCTACTCAAATTATGCAAAGAAGCATTTAATTTTCAAGTTCCAATTGAGAGAGTTTATGATAGAAAATTTATAATGAGGCTTGACAGGGGCCCAACAGCTTCATTCAAAGATTTTGCAGCAAGGATGATGGCAAGATTGATGGGGGCTCTTAAAGATCAAGATAAGATACTAAATATTCTAGTTGCAACATCAGGAGATACTGGAAGTGCAGTTGGTGAGGCCTTCAAAGGGGTTAAAGGGATTAATGTATTCATTTTGTACCCCGAGAGAGAAGTTTCAGGAAGACAGAAAAAACAACTTGATACAATTGGCGACAATGTCACAACACTCTCAGTTGATGGGAAATTTGATGATTGCCAAAATTTAGTAAAAATGGCATTTCAAGATAAGGACTTATCAAGTTTAAATCTTACTTCAGCAAATTCAATTAACATTGGTAGAATTTTACCTCAAATGATTTACTACTTCTACTCCTATCTTGAGAAATCAGAAGAGGGCGAACCTGTAATAGTGTCTGTTCCTTCCGGTAATTTTGGGAATTCGCTTGGTTGCGAGTTTAGTAGAAGAATGGGATTACCAGTTCATAAACTCATAATGGCTGTAAATGAAAATGATGAATTTCCGACATACCTTAGTACAGGTAAGTACAATAAACTGTCTCCTTCTAAAGCTTGTATTTCAAGCGCAATGAACGTTGGGCATCCTTCAAATCTAGCAAGATTCTTTGAATTATATGGTGGAACTGTTGATAAATCGGGGAAAGTTCATAAATATCCTGACCTAAATAAAATGAAATCTCATCTATTCTCTACAACAATATCTGATCAGATGACAAGAG
Source organism: Candidatus Methanofastidiosum methylothiophilum (assembly GCA_001587675.1). Taxonomy (GTDB): domain Archaea; phylum Methanobacteriota_B; class Thermococci; order Methanofastidiosales; family Methanofastidiosaceae; genus Methanofastidiosum. Next base: position 4,864 of record LNGD01000037.1, on the reverse strand, counting down.
ATACAATAAAGAGAGTTTATGAAAATTATAATGTCCTGTTAGAACCTCATGGTGCAGTTGGTTGGGCAGGCTTAGAGTCTTATATAGCTCAGTATGGTGACTTTCCTTTATGCATATCCTTAGAAACTGCCCACCCTGCTAAATTCCCTGAGGAGATAAAATCCCTTTTAGGTTTTGAACCTGAACTTCCTGAATCAATGAAGGATGTAGACAGAAGGCAAGGACAACCAATACGAATAGAAAACGACTATCTCAAATTGAAGAACTTTTTGAAAAAAAATCTGGAAAATAAGTAATATCCGATTTTTTTCAATTCTATTGATTATTGCTCAATAATTTTATTTTTTATTACCACAATACTTAAAAATATGTATGTTTAATAGAAAAGTATACCGGGGGATATTTATGGAAACTAAAGGTGAGAGGATTATAAACCTTGAACCAACAACAAGACATGAGGGACATGCGAAACTTGTTCTTCATGTAGATGAGGAAGGTATTGTTGAAAGAGCCTACTACCTTTCGACGACAATGGTTAGAAGTTTTGAATCATTGACGTTGGGAAGAACTTATGAATTCACTCCAAGAGCATCTATGAGGATATGTGGATTGTGCCCAGTATCTCATGCAGAAGCGTCATGTCAAGCAATTGAAGATGCATTTGGTCTTGAAGTACCTCCAGATGCATTGATATTAAGGGAAATTTTGGGACTTGCAAGTAAGATGCAGGACCATGCACTTCACCAATTTTTAATTCTAAATGATTTAGTTGATAATGATAACATTAAGAAAGAAGCAATAGAGCGTATCCAAGAACTAAGAAGAATAGGACAAAAAATGAAGGACATTATTGGAGGAGAAGCTATCCATCCTTCTAATTATTCTGTAGGGGGATTTAATACTAATATCAGTCAAAGAGCTGCAGCCAGCCTCTATAGACTTGTAAGAAAATATGAAAAAAATGCTCACTTACAAAAAGATTTGATTATAGAGTCCGTAGAGAAGAAATTAGAAAACTTGCCAAATAATATTGGTGTATCCAACTCTAGTATTTTAGCTACTCACATGACTTATGGGGATAGGAAAGAGATAAATCTTGAAGCAATAAGGGAAGTAATACCTTCTAGATTTTATGGAAAAGATGAAGAGGGGAGATCAACTAATACAATGATTCCGTTGTATTATGGTGAAACAGTTGAAACTGGGCCTCGAGCAAGATTTATCAAATTTAAAAGATTTTCTGGGGACTCTGCTTTATATATCAATGTTGCAAGAGCCAGAGAGATGCTTGTGATGGTTTACAGAGCTGAAGAATTATTGGATCAGCTAGATGTAAACGGAAAAACAAAACCTGATCATATTACTGTTAAAGCAGGGGAGGGAATAGGCGTATATGAAGCTCCGCGAGGGACATTAATTCACATGGCCAAAACAGATCATAATGGTATAATGAGAGGTTATAGGATAATATCTCCTACTACTTGGAACATACCTACTATAGGAAAAACAATAGAGGGGTCTCCTCATGAATATGCCGAGGTAATAATGAGGTCTTATGACCCATGTCTTGATTGTGCAACACACTGTATAATTGTCAAAGATATTGACGGCAAGATTATTGAAAGGAGGTATATGTAATGGAATACCTCCAAAAAGAAAATCTTGTATTGGGGTGTGGAAACCCTCTTTTTGGCGACGATGGATTTGGTTCTGAATTAGTTTCTAGAATGAAAGATGCAGGAATTGAAACTAAATTTGGCAATATCAGTGTAATCGACTGTGGATCTGGTATTTCTCCTTTTTTGAATTTAATAAATGCTTCAAGGCACAATATTAAAAATTTGTTCATAGTGGATTGTGGAGATTTCAAAGGAGAACTTGGCGATATATTGATACTTGATGGAAAAGAAATTTCTAATCAAAATTTCATTAAATCTTCCCACAGCATGAGCATTGCTCATGAAATCAATAAATTTTCATCAAATGTTAAATTGATTCTTGTACAAGGAAAAGTTGACACCGATTCTATGAATCTGGAAATGAACGAGGCAGTGAAGAATTCTATCGATAAAGTTGAAAAAATTATATTTAACTTGGTGGGGGAGGTACAGTGAAACCGAAAGTTGGAATATTTCAGTTAGCATCATGCTCAGGCTGTTTATTGTCTCATCTTGACACCGGTAAAATTCAACAATTTTTAGAAGAATATGATGTTAGATACTATCCTTTAGTAATGGACTCAAGAACGATACCTGAAGAATTGGACCTTGCAGTATTTGAAGGTGCTGTAGGTACAATTGAAAAAGGGCACATGAAATTAGTCACAGAAGTTAGACAGAGGTCTAAAAAAGTAGCTGCTCTTGGAGCATGTGCTGTCACAACAGGAATCTTGATGCATTCTGCAGGAAATCAAATGCCAATGCCAGAAACAGACGCTTTCTTACCAATTAGTGAAATTGTAAATGTAGACTATGCTATCCCTGGATGCCCTCCTTCTGCTGAAATTATTGAACGATTTTTTGACGCGTTTCTTAGAAATGACGAGAAATACCTTGAGGCATTCACAAATATTGAAGAGAATTCTGAGATTAACATAAGATATATCACTCAAAGAGCACTTTGTATTTCATGTGGGCTTTGTACGGCTGTATGTCCAACTCTAGCTTTGTCAGATATTGAAGGAAAACCGGTCCTAAGAGATGAAATATGTGTAAAATGTGGTGAATGTAGATTTCAATGCCCAAGAAGTTATATGCCTCTAGATTACATAAATGAAACTATATTCAAAGATGAAAGTACTTCTATCGATGATTTCTTAGGGAGATATATGTCAATTTATACCGTAAGAGCTAGTAATCCGGAAATATTAAAGAATGCCCAAAGTGGAGGCACTACAACTGCACTTTTGCATTACTGCCTTGATTCTAGGCTTATCGACGGTGTCCTAACGGGTGGTAAGGACAAAGAGAAATATTGGCTTGCTAGGTCGGCTTTAGTAACAAATTATGATGAGCTTATAGAAACTACTGGTACTACTTATAATCTCTGTCCAACATTGAATATCCTAAAAGAAGCTGCTACCTCTAATTATCTTAAGAATATTGCTATAGTTGGATTGCCCTGTGTAAATCAGGCAATAAGAAAACTTGAGGTATACCCTCTCTCTATGAGGAGTGTAGTCGATAAAATATCTCTTAGGATAGGATTATTCTGTACTCACAATTTCAGATATAACGCAATGATAAAGATGATGGAAGAACTCGGTGAGATAAGGGCAGAAGACACTTACAAAGTGGATATCGGTGCAGGTAACTACGTTATTTATTCTGTTTCTGGGGATATTCAAAAGATACCAATCGACGTAGTTCGAGAATATGAACAGGAGAGTTGTTCAATATGTCCTGATTTCACGGCTGAGCTTTCCGATATATCAATAGGATCGATAGGCGCCCCCGAAGGATGGAACACAGTAATTGTTAGAACTAAAACAGGTCAGAAGTTTTTTGAAGCTGCAGTTCAAAATGGATATTTAGAGGTAGGAAAAGAAGGTAAAGTCGACATTGAACTTGTTAAAAAACTTTCAAAAATAAAAAAGAACAGAAGTAAGAAGAAGATTGAGAATAGAAAGAAATACAATTTGAAAGTTCCTTTCTAATTATTGTGTTTTAAATACAATAATCTTTTTATTCTAATTATTTACTAATTAAGAAATAGTTTTTTATTTTTATTATTGTTTAACAATGTTTAATTTCTAATTTGTGTGTTGTTTAATAATATTAGCGAAAACTTTATATATTAGTATAGCAATAATAACTAATAATACTGGTATTTATAGTTATCATTAGCTGAAAAAGAGAGGTCATTATAAGATGTTTAGGGATAAAACAAGATTTTTTTATCATCAAAAATCAAAAATTGTTCCTATTCTTTTTATATCTTTGTTAATGATATCCATAATTTCTGCTAATGAAATGTCTTTGAAATTTACTTCTAAGCCAAAGGGCGATATGATAATGTCAATGAGATTGATTGATTATTCACACGATTCTGTTGGTAAACTTCTTGTAACTACTGGATTTAAAAGAGGGGAATCCTACGAAAATGGATATATTTATCTCTACAATTATAATGGTGAAATAATCTGGAATAAGGAGATTGGAAATGTTGATTCTACGATGGCTTCAATAATTGATACGCCTCCTCCAGGAGCAAAGTTCTATCCCAAGGACGCATATGGAATTGATTTCAATGGCAATGGATTCAAGGATATATTATTGTTAACTGAATCTCATTTTTATGTATTAACTGAACAAGGAATTGCTAAAACTTATTTTAAATCAGTTCCAGTTAGTGAGATCAAATGGGCGGATATATTTGGAGATGGCAGAGAAGAAGCCCTTCTAGCAGGCGCAAACGCAAGTATGATTAGTTATGATGGCTACCAATACGTTTTCTCTACTATTGCAACTCCGTCCAAACCATTAAGTAGTATTACTTCAGCTAATCTTGATTCAGATATAGAAAGAGAAATTGTTACAGGGGGGACAAACGTATCAGTTTTTGATTACAACTCCTCGACAACCTCTTGGAAGAAAAAATATTCATATAATGCAAGTATCGATATTAAGAAAGTTATAGCAGTAAACTTAGACAATGATAATGATACGGAAGTCGGAGAAGAAAAAATAGAAATAGTTGCCCTCTCTGACAGATATGTTTACTGTTTCCATGTAAAGGATCCTGACACCTTAGATTTGTTATGGTTATACCCTATAAAACAGGGTTCTGACCTTATAGTGTCAAATGTCAGTGGTGATGGAGATCTTGAAGTAATTGCCGCGGGTGAAAAAGTTTATGTTATTGA
>LNGD01000036.1 GCA_001587675.1 Candidatus Methanofastidiosum methylothiophilum | reverse complement strand
AGGCCCAATTGCAATCTGTGTAAACATTCTTATCGATTCCCTTATTTGGGGAGGCGTTACATCATTAGATTTAATTGCAATATCCGAATAACCCATTACATATGCACCAACAAGAAGTCTGAATAGAAAAGTTTTATCAGTGTCAGAATCGACAATATATTCTTTCTGCTTTCTTTTTTTTTCGATTACTTTGTCAGGAGTAACAAGAAGTGTTCCATCTTTTTGAATTAAAAGGCCAAGAGAATCATTTTTTTTAATGTTCAAAGATTTTATCCAGTCTTTAGGCAAAGTAATTACGTAAGAAGAACCGCCAGTGATTTGCACTTTTCTTATTTCCATTATATCGATAAAATTCTTTTTAAGGATTATATAAATATTTCTGTATTTTAGGCTATATAATATATAGATATATAGAGGCAATTATTCAATACTTATTCTTATATATTCTAAGTCGACAAGGATTATAAAAGGTCTAAGGATAAGAAATCTGGTGATTAACCATGACAGGAAAAAAAATAGGAACATTCGGAATTTTAATGGCCGTTGTTGTTTTGGGAATGGTTTTTGCTGGTTGTACCCAAAGCTCAACACATAAACAATTATCCAAGCTAAATCAGACTGGATCAAGTACTGTACTTCCACTGGCTATAGCTTGGGCAGAAGAATTTGATGGGGCAGAGATTTCTGTATCTGGCGGTGGATCAAGCCACGGATTGAATGCACTACTTAAGGGAGAAGCAGATCTAGGAGACGCAAGCAGATTTTTGAAAGGCTCTGATTATGAAAAAGTTGGCTGTGACCCAACATTGGTATCTTCAGAGGGAACAGTCACAGCAGCATGTAATGGGGTTACTCCTACAAAATGGATTGTAGCATACGATGTTTTGGCGGTAGTTATTAACAATGAGAATACATGGGCAAACGAATTAACATATGACCAGCTCTATAAGATTTTCACAAATGATAATCCAGCAGTTTACTGGGATGAAGTTCCTGGATTAAAAGAAAAAGGTGCACCACATGCAAAAATATCTATTTACGCACCTGACGAAGCAAGTGGAACTTACGATTACTTCTTCGAAAGCATAATCAAAGATTGGTTAAAACCAACTCAAGTTGCAAAGTCAAGATTAGATTCTGGCGATGGTGTATACCACCCAAGCGCAGATGATAACGTTATCCTAGATGCAATAAAATCAAACAAATATGCAATTGGCTACTTTGGATATGCATATATTATTGAAAATCCTAATCAAGTAAAAGTTGTTAAAATAGCAAAGAAGTCAGGGGATGCATTTATTGAAGCTTCAATAGCTAATGTTTCAAAATACCCAATGGCAAGACCATTACATATATACACTAATGGTATACCCAATAAATCTACAGAAAAGGGAAAAGCTATAAATGCTTACCTAAAGTATATCTTGAGTGAACAGGGACAGAATATAGTGCCTGAAGTAGGATATGTCAAAGTATCACTAGTAGATCCAACAATATTACCCGCTCAACTTGCAAAATTAAATTAAGAGTTGAAAAGATGTTAGGTAAATTCAATAGAGCATACTTCAATGGGAACAATCCATTCCACAAAAAAGTGGATTTTAAAGAGGATATTATAGTAAGATTAATATTTATTGCCGCAAGTCTTGCAATAGTAGTTAGTCTAGCTATATTATACACACTTGTAAGTGGCTCTATTGACTTTTTTTTAAGTCCTAAAGTTAATATTTTAGAATTTTTTTTTGGTATAAGATGGACTCCAAGTGGAACTGATCCAAGTTTCGGCTTGTTGCCATTATTATCTGGTACTACATTGGTAGCAGGTGGATCTATAATTATAGCTACACCTTTAGGGGTAGGAGCTGCAATTTATTTAACTCAATTTGCAAATAAAAAAGCTAGTTCCCTAGCAAAACCAATAATTGAACTTTTAGCAGGTATACCTTCCATAGTTTATGGATTTTTTGCTCTCATAGTTATTAGTCCTATTATAAGAGAATATTTTGGTGCCACCTATTTTAATGCAGCAAGTGCAATAATAGTAATGTCAGTAATGATACTTCCTATAATTGTTAGTGTTTCAGACGATTCAATGAGGGCTGTCCCAAGAGAATTAAAAGAAGCCAGTTTAGCAGTAGGTGCAACTAAATGGGAAACAGCAATAAAAGTTGTTATGCCCGCAGCTTCAAGTGGGATAATAGCTTCGATATTACTTGGATTGGCCAGAGCTTTAGGGGAGACAATGGTAGTTGCATTAGCAGCAGGCAGTGTGGCTAAACTTACTCTAAATCCATTTAGCGAAGTTCAAACAATGACCGCTTACATTGCTCAGGTAGCAACAGGAGATATCCCTCCGGGTGTTGCCGTTAGTGCTGCATTTGCAGTTGGCCTTGTATTATTTGCTATAACTTATATAATAAATTTCATTGCAGGCAGAATAGTTTTAAGGATACAAAACGCAGGCGGAACGCCTTCAAAAAATAATAAAATATCTAAGAGACTACCTAGCACTAAATTAAATACAATAAATATCAGTTCATCGAATAATCTAGAAATTAAAAAAATTGAACCTGAAAAAACGCTAAAGAAACGACATAAAATTTCAAACATGGGAATAATTTTGGTGGGACTTTGCTTAGTAAGCGCTGCTATTTTTTTAGGATTTTTAATGTTTTCAATTCTAGAACAAGGTATTCCGGGGATCAGTCTGAAATTCTTAACTTCATTTCCCAGCTCAAGACCCGATAACGCCGGAATATTCCCAGTTATTATTGGGTCCATATACTTGGTAAGTCTAGCAATGATATTTGCATTACCAACTAGTGTGGGAGCTGCAGTATATTTAACAGAGTTTGCAAAAGATAATGCATATACTAGAATTTTGAGAAGATTAATCCAAAACTTATCTGGGGTACCATCAATCGTCTTTGGATTAGTGGGATTAACTGTGTTTGTTCGTGTATTTGGATTTGGTACAAGTATTCTATCAGGGAGCTTAACCCTTGCAATAATGATTATGCCTATTATCATTGTTACTACTGAAGAAGCTTTGAAAGCTATTCCTAAATCTTTTAGAGAGGCCGCAAGAGGTTTAGGTGCTACTAAATGGCAGACGGTTAGACATCACGTTATACCTTATGCGTTGCCTGGAACTCTAACAGGATCTATATTAGCTCTATCTAGGGCAATAGGAGAAACTGCACCGATTTTATTTATCGCATCAGTTTTTGCAAAAACTGCTCCAGATAGTATTTTTGATGGATTTCTTGCACTTCCGATTACAATTTTTTATTGGACTAGACATCCTAAATTAGAATTTCAGAACCTTGCCGCAAGTTCAATTTTAATATTACTTGCAATCTTATTCACAATGAATTTGTTAGCTATAATAATTCGTCAAAGATCTCAAGCTAACAGGGATTGGTAGAGATACTAAATGGAGGATAAAATGGAATCTACAGAAAAAACAGATAATGAGTCAATTACTATATCTAATTTGAGTATTTATTATTCTGATAATCTTGCCGTAAACAAAGTATCTTTAAAGATACCAAAAAATAAAGTAACTGCATTCATAGGGCCAAGTGGATGCGGTAAAAGTACTTTACTAAGGGCACTCAACCGTATGAATGAAGAAATTCAAGGGTGCAGGATGGAAGGAAAAATTATTTGGAAAGGAATTAATATTTTGGATTCAAAAGTAGATCCTGTTGCATTGAGAAGTAAAATAGGGATGGTATTCCAGAAGCCAAATCCTTTTCCCCGTTCAATTTATGACAATATTGCATATGGGCCGAGGATTCATGGCATAAAAAATAAAAAAGAACTTGATAAAATCGTTGAAAAAAGTTTAAAAGACGCTGCATTATGGGAAGAAGTTAAGGAAAGACTTTCTGAATCAGCGATGGGGCTATCAGGTGGACAACAGCAAAGGCTTTGCATTGCAAGAGCTTTAGCAATTCAGCCTGAGATCATATTAATGGATGAACCTTGTTCAGCCTTAGATCCGATTGCTACTACAAAGATAGAGGATTTAATAGATGAATTGAAAACAAATTATACCGTCGTCATTGTTACACATAATATGCAACAAGCCGCAAGAATAAGTGATTATACCGGTTTCATGTATCTTGGAAAGCTTGTTGAATTTGGTGAAACTCAAGACATATTTGAAAACCCAAAAGAAGAATTAACTGAAAAATATATAATGGGAAGATTCGGTTAGGTTATAAAAATGAGAGAAAAATTTGTTGAAGAATTGGAAAAATTAAAATCTGATGTAGTCGTAATGGCAAATCTATCTAAAGAAATGTTAAAAGAATCAATCGATGCAGTCAAGAAATCTGATATTGTAATAGCAGAAAACGTTATTAGACAAAGAAAAGATATTAGAGAATTTGACTATAAAATTGAAGACGATGCATTAAGATTAATAGCATTATACCAACCAGTTGCAAAAGATTTAAGATTTATAATTGCCACACTTAAAATGAATACTTATTTGACAAGGATAGGGATTTATTCTAAAGACATTTCTAGGGATATCAAGGAAATATCTATGAACAAAGATTTTCCTAGATTAAAAAGCGTTTGTATCATGGGAGACATTGTCTTAGGAATGTTAGATGACGCAATAAAATCTTTTGAAAAAGAAGATCTTACCCTTATTGAGAATATGTGGAAAAGGGATGACAATGTTGATGATATGTTCCATTCAATTTTAAGAGAATGTATATCCTACATGGTAGAAAATCCAAAAAGCATTAGTTATTACACACATTATATGTTGATTTCTAGATATCTTGAGAGATGTGGGGATCATGTATGTAAGATATCAGAAAAAATACACTACCTGATAACTGGAGAAAGGATATCTATTAAATAATTGTAATTTCTGTTATTGTGTATTTAACATCATTGTAATAAAATAAATTTTATCCTTATTCAATTAAATATCCAAATATTAAAACTGAAATAGTTGAATATATAATTACTAAACTTATATGGATGTTAGTTATTTTGTTGCCCATTACTCTACGAATTACTATCATGCTAGGTAAATAAGATTTGGTTCATAAAGGACAAGTGTAAATGCGAGCATTGGCCATTTCTTAATATGGTATAACAATATAGGTACTTCTGTCAGATTACAAATTCGATTAAAGTCAAACGAAAATCTTATAAGTAATTTTTAAAACAATGAATTTACTGGGGTCGTGGGGTAGCTTGGCCTATCCTTCGAGCTTTGGGAGCTTGGGACCTGAGTTCAAATCTCAGCGACCCCACCATAATTTTGTTTAATTCTTTTACTTAATATAAATATTAAAGATTATTATTTTTTTCTTATTATTAATTTTCACCGAAACTCTTAAATATAAAACATTAGAAAAAAAAATTAATTATTATCATTACATATGTAAAGTTTTTTAATTAAAAGGTGTTTAAATGTTTGAAAGACTAGTAGACTATGCTAAAATAAATAATCAAATTGCCCCTGAACTTTATCCTAAGTATGATGTTAAAAGGGGACTGAGAAATGAAGATGGAAGTGGTGTATTAGTAGGGCTGACAAAAATTTCAGATGTAACAGGTTATGAAAAAAAAGATGGAGTTTTTACACCTTTGGAAGGAAGACTTGCTTACCGTGGAATAAATATTAATGATATAGTTGAGGCAATCTCAAAGGAAAATAGGCATGGCTTCGAAGAAATAATTTTTTTACTACTATTTGGCAAATTACCAACCTGGGAAGAACTTGAATATTTCAACGAGTTATTAGTAAGTAATAGAGACTTAGCTGTTAACTTTACAAATGATGTTATTCTTCATTTCCCAAGCAATGATATAATGAACAAACTTGCAAGGAGCGTTTTAGTTCTTTATGCACTGGATAAAAAGGCAGATGATACAAGTATCGAAAATGTTTTAAGACAAAGTATTGGACTAATCGCTAAATTTCCATCAATTGTAGCATATGCATACCATGCTAGAAGACATTATTTTAAGGGGAAGGATTTAGTTCTTAGAAATCAAAATCCAGAGTATTCTGTAGCTGAAAACTTTCTTTACATGCTAAGAGAAGATGGTAATTTTACTAAACTTGAAGCAGATACTCTTGATATCCTTCTAATCCTTCATGCAGAACATGGTGGAGGTAATAACTCTACATTCACTGTTCATGTAGTTACCTCTTCAGGAACCGATACATATTCTGCTATATCTGCAGGTATTGGGTCCCTCAAGGGCCCCTTACACGGAGGTGCCAATAAGAGTGTCATGGCCATGATGAAGGATATTAAAGATAATGTTAATGATTGGGAAGATGAAGAAGAATTGAAAAACTATTTGAAAAAAATTCTTGAGAGAAAAGCCTTTGATGGCGCAGGTGTCATTTATGGTTTGGGTCATGCTATTTATACAAAATCAGATCCAAGAACAATAATCCTAAAGAAAAAAGCTAGAGAGCTTGCTAAAGATAAAAAAAGAATGGACGAATTCAAACTTTACGAATTAATAGAACAAACTGCCCCTGAAGTTTTTTATGAAGTAAAGAAATCTAACAAAGTAATAACTGCAAACGTTGATTTCTACTCTGGCTTCGTATATAACTGTCTTGATATCCCAAAGGAACTTTACACACCACTTTTTGCTATGGGAAGAATACCTGGTTGGTGTGCGCATAGGATTGAAGAACTTATATCAGGTAAGAAGATTATAAGGCCTGCATACGCACACGTTGGAGACTTCAGACCTTATCAAGATATAGATCAGAGGATTTGATATCCTCATTCTTATTTTTGTTTATTTTGTGTTTCTTTCTAAAGGTGAAATCGTACACATTTAATTTCTGTCATCTCTTCTACAGCATATCTTGGTCCTTCTCTCCCAAACCCTGAATCTTTTAGTCCTCCATAAGGCATTAGATCTATCCTAAATGTAGGAACGTCATTTATCATTATTCCCCCTACATCTAGAGTTTCAATAGCGTGGTAGGCATTCCTTAAATTTTCTGTAAATACGCCAGCCTGTAAGCCATATGAAGAGTTATTTAATTTATTAACGGCATCATTAAAATCTTTGAATTTGATAAGTGCAAGTGTAGGGCCAAATGTTTCATCTTTTACTATTCTCATCTCTTCCGTTACATTTTCAATAATAGTTGGCTTGAATATAAATCCTTCTCTTTCCCCACCACAGAGAATTTTTGCCCCTTGTTTTTCTGCTTCATCTAGCCATGATTTGACTCTTATTATCTCTCTTTCATCTATCATTGGGCCAATGTCTGTTTCTGGGTGTAGTGGATCTCCTAAAACAAGTTTTTTAGCAATATCTACTATTTTATTTTTAAATTCATCATATAAACTCTCGTGTACATATGCTCTCTGGCAATGAATGCATACTTGTCCAGAATAACCAAATGCGCCGACTCTAACTGCAGCAACTGCTTTATTTATATCTGCAGTTTCATCAATTATAACTCCTGAATTTGATCCAAGTTCCATTGATAATTTCTTTAGTCCTGCATTAAGTGCGATTCGTTCTCCTATTATCTTACTGCCTGTAAATGATATTTTCCTGATTAATGGATTTTTAACTAGATGATTTTCTGCATCTTCAGCAGAACAAATTACAATATTTAGTGCTTCCTTTGGCAATCCAGCTTCAAGAAGTATCTCTCCTAGAATTAGAGCAGTCAATGGAGTTTTTGAAGCAGGTTTGTGGATTACACTGTTCCCAGCTGCAATTGCTGGCCCTAACTTATGGCATACTAGATTTAATGGGAAATTAAAAGGAGTAATGGCCAATACTATACCTACTGGAACCCTAATGTAAAAACAATATTTATCTGAACTTGTAGGGGCTGCATCAAAAGGTATAACTTCTCCTCCAAGTCGTTTTGCCTCTTCAGCGGACAAAACAATTGTTTCGTAAGCTCTTGATACTTCTCCCTTTGAAAATGCAAGTGGCTTTCCACTTTCTAGAGTTATTGTTCTTGCAAGTTCATCTTTTCGCTCTAACATTATCTCGGCAGCTTTAGAAAGAATTTCGTATCTTCTGTATCGAGTAAGATTTCTCATTATTTTGCTACCTTTAACTGCCGACTCAACAGCTTCTTTTAAATTCTCAGGAGAAGCCTTTGAAACCTTTTCTATTAAGTCACCGGTATAAGGATTTATTACATCTAAGTATGTATTTGTATCAACCCATTTTCCACCTATTAATATCTTTTTCATAAGAACCAATTCATTTCTGATTTATTTATTTTAAAACTTTGTGGAGTCTAACTAATGGTAATCATTATTAATTTTCAATATAATCAGCCATTAATAATCGAAAGATTTAAATAATAGTTAATTATATTAGTAAATGGTGGTAGCCGATATTGGGAATACCACCCATCACCAATGCATAAAAGAATTGCTAAGGAATTCATGATTCCAAAAGCAATGAAAAGGGGCCCAAAACGATCCCCTTGAATCATCTCTGAAAACGAGTACCTCAAGGGGGTCCAAAATTTTCTTTTGTCTATAAGACTATTCTTTCATATTCTAGTTTACCTATACCAATTCTTTCCCCTTGTAGCATTTGTATTTCAGGGTCAGGTCTGCCATCAAACATAAAAGTGTTCTTTTCAGCATCGTCAAGAAAGGCTTTGTCAATAGCCACTATATCTTTTGATAGATAAATTCCAATATTGTCCTTTATTCTGCTTCCGGGAAACGGCATACAATCACAAAACTCTACTATATTTGCACCCCAATTAATCGAAGTAACGTTTTCTTTTCCTAGTATTTTGAAGATTCCCTCTACAGCAATAGGTAGGACATGTTGTAATTTCTCAAGTTCCGATAATTTTACAGCACCCTTAGTGCAGGCTTCCATACATCCAGGGCAATGCATACAATCTTCTCTTTTTTCTAAAGAAAGTATTCTTTTTCCATTTTTTATTTTTGGTATTTCTCTGTCACACATTTCTGTGCATGCGTCACAGCCATCACAGAGAGTTTCATCATAACAAAAATTTACAAATTTATGCATAGCCAATTTAGATTTTTTTGTAACGCACCCCATTGCAACATTTTTTATTGACCCTCCAAAACTTGCTAATGCGTGGCCCTTACAGTGGCTAAATACTATCATTTTATCAATCTCTTTAAAAAGTTCTGGGACATAAATTTCATTTAGAGGTTCACTTACTTTAACTGGGAATCCTTCTCCATTGCCCAGCCCATCCAAGACTATGAAAGGAGCACCTATATTTGCATAAGAGAATCCATGGTAAAATGCATTTTTTATCATACCTACAGCGGTAAACCGATTTCCACAGTAATAAGAAGTTGTATCTGTAAGAAAAGGTTCAGACCCTTTTTCTAATAACATCGAAACTAATTCTTTAATATAAAGTGGATGCACATGTGAAGTATTCTTATATTCGCCAACATGAACTTTGACAGCAACTTTATCTCCTTTATTGATGTTATCTAGAATATTACTATTTTTCAATGCTTTTTTGAATTTTCCAACCATATCAGTATTCTGTTTCCAGGGAACAAAATAGACTTTTGACATGAATTAATTAATTTATATCTCTTTTTATTTTTTACTCCGCTTTTCAACGAAAATTTTATATAGCTATATTCGTTATTTAACTATATGTTTGAAGATGCAAAAGAACAACTTGCTAAGATGATAGCAGGGGAAGTTGTTTTATCAGATGATCCTGGCCAAACTTTAAGAAAATGGCGTGAAATATTTGATATTTCTCAAACAGACTTAGCCCACCACTTAAATATATCTCCTTCTGTTGTCAGCGATTATGAAGGAGGCAGGAGAAAATCTCCTGGTTCTTCAACAATAAGAAAAGTTGTTGAGAGTCTCATTGAACTAGATATAAGTAGGGGTGGAAGGGTAATTCATTCTTTTAGTCATAGATTTGCAAAGGAGGTCATAAGCGACGTTGTACTTGACCTTAAAGAATTTCCAGTACCCATACCTTCAAAAAAGCTTATTGAGTCAGTTGATGGTGAAATCCTTGTTAATGAAAAATATCTAAATAAAGAAATACATGGTTATACAGTGATTGACAGTATTAAGGCTATATTAAATTTAAACTCTGAAGAATTTCTAAAGCTTTATGGGCTTTCATCTGAAAGAGCTTTGATATTCACAAAAGTATCTACTGGTCGATCCCCTATGATAGCAATCAAAGTCCAGGGTATAATACCGTCAATGGTCGTTTTGCATGGTGCAAATAAAGTGGATGAGATAGCTGTTAAACTTGCTGAATTACAGAAAATACCTCTAATACTTTCTCATAGGGATACACTTGAGGATTTGCTAATCGGATTAAGAACTCTTTAATTATTCATTTTCTCATAGTCTGTATCTAACAATTGCAGCTATTCCACCAAAGGCCTTTAATAGCTGACTTCCTTCTTCAGTTTCAGTTGAAATAATCTCAACAGTGGTATTCCCTTCCTGTGCTAGGTCTGCTAACTCTTCTAAGAGATCAACTTTTTCTTCTATATTTAAACTTAAATTGTTGCATTTCTCACAAGGTATACTTGCTATTTGCTGTTCCAATGTAAAGAGCTCTTCGTCAGTTCCTGTCTTTTCAGTTAAATTACCACAAGAACTACATTTTATTTTGATCCTGTTTTTGTTAAGGCCTTCTGATAGAAGTAGCATTTCAACAGCACCGGCCTCAAGGTACTTTCTTACTTCTTTTTCTCCATATGCTGCCAAACTGTCATCTTTTATCAATTCTTTTAGAAATCTTGTCACTTTATCCTTTTCTTTTGTTATGTCAAGATTTTCTAAGATTTTAGAACCTTTATCAACTAACTCATTTAGACCAAAAAGTTCAGTATAGGCAGTATCTACTACCCCCAGTATTTTTTTTCTAAGTTCATGGTGTAAATATTCGCCTTCCTCAAATTCATACTTTGTATAACCGCCACCACCGATCAGTATTCCTTCTAAATTCGGTTCAGCCATAAATATTTCATTAGCTGTTTTTCCAACAGTATCCTTAAAGTCATCTGCAGCAATTTCTCTAAGTCTTGCAAATCTAACTGACGACTGTCCACCCGCTCTAAACTTTCCTGGGACTCTTGATGTCAAATGTTTTACTAGCTCTACCTTTTTACCTCTGAGCAGACCAATACTAGCTTCTCCTCTTTCAACAATAATTAATCCAAAGACCCTCTTGTCTTCAATCATATCTAATAGTGGGTCTAAAACAAATTGCTGATCACATCTATAAATTCTAACTGAAATTGGTTCAGGTGGGAATAAGGTAAAGAGTTCTATTTTTGGATTACCCTCATCTTGTGAAATATTACCTGCAAATATTACAAGACCATTTTCAGGGGTAACTTTGTAAAGTCTTAAATGTTGCATAACTCTTTCTAGAGCTGAAAGTACATTTTTTCTTGTACCTTTTGATTTTATATTTGTAGCAGTACCCTGTTCATCTTTTATTTGTGCTGCAACTTTTGATATTTCGTATCCTGCGGGTATATAGACAGATACAAGTTCAGTATGCCTGCCTCTGATTTTTGACAAGAACTTAAGTTGCTTCTTGAATTCATAGAACTCTTTATTATCCATACTTGAAAGAAAATAGAAAATATTTAAAAGTATTCCTATTATCTTTAGTTAAAAGTGGTTCAATGAAAAAACAAGTCTACATGGAAATCTACAAATCCCTTAATTCAAGAGAAGATATACCTCCACTATCAAGCAAATATGGGATCGAGGAAGATGTTCTAATTTCAATTCTTTCCCAAAAAACAGTTAGGAATGTAAAAAAAGATTACTACCCTATAATGAATAGAATTCATGAGCTTGTGAAATTATGGGACAAAGGTTTAACTTTTCAAGATATCTCCAATAAATTAGTTTTTTCTCCAATATTAATTGCCACTATGATTCTTAAGGAGAAAAACTATAGCAAAAAGGACATCAAGAATTTTCTTAATAATCCCGATTCGATTGAGGATGAAAGAATAAGAACTGAAATTAAAAAAGCGATAGAGATAGATATTGCATATTCCCCTCAATCCTCAAAAATTCAAAGAGAAAATGGGAAAAAAGGAGAAGAGATGTTAAAATTCTATCTTGATCAAAAAGAAATTCAGTTCTTAAGAGAAGATGATTTAAGAAAACTCGGTTCTGTTAAAACTCCGGATTTTCTTTTAAATAAAGTAATAAGAATTCGAGGTAGACGTGTATTTTGGTTTGAAAGCAAAGCAAGTTTTTGTGATTATATAGAGTTTAAACAGGATTACAATAAACAGTTAAAGCATTACATATCCCTTTTTGGGCCCGGGATAGTTGTTTATTGGAAAGGTTATATAGATGACATTATTACCGATAAACGAGTCCTTGTAGTAGATAAAAACTTTTTTGAAAAATCCTTTACATCATTTGAATATGATTAACAATTCAAAATAAGTAAAAATATAATTAAATTATTTCTGAATGCGAATAGTGGATTCATACTGGTATCTTAGGTACTCGTAACTCATGTCTGAAACAGTACCGTCATCTGCGATTTGAAAGAAAGATATTTTTGGATTTTTCAATCCTGCAGTTGCTTTAACTTCTTCTATTGCAGTGTCAAGAGTTCCTACTCTATCCGCAAGCTTGTAAGATACGGCTT
>LNGD01000035.1 GCA_001587675.1 Candidatus Methanofastidiosum methylothiophilum | reverse complement strand
GTGCTCTTCCGATCTTGGAACATTTAATGGCGGATAGGGCTAAAGATATTTTAGGAATAATGAAGGTATATTCAATTGACCCACTTGAAGTTAAAAATTGTAGTTTCCCCGGACATAAAGGGACAGATGTTGGGGATAGTAGCATAGGTTTTTTAGAACATACAGGAGACAAAAATATCTACTCAGTATATTCTGTTCATTATTGCAGGCATCACAGAAATATCAGTATTGCAGAAATCGAAAAGAGATTAAAGGAGAAGATTAAGGGTATAACTGAAGATAAAGGTTCCATTCTTATTACAAAAATAAAAATTGATCCCGACAGTTTTCCAAAAAAAGACATTCAAGGGAAGATTTTAAATTTAGATGATGCAACTCCTATTCTAATAAATAAGGGAAATTTAGGTTTTCTAATGAATATGTCACCTGAATCAAAGACGATGACATTAAATTCAGTTATTGATAAAATATTAAATCTAGAGATTGAATTTGACATTGCATGGGAGGAATTCTAAATTTGAAGAAAACGAAAATAGTCTGTACTATCGGACCAAGTGTTTCTAATTATGAAATGTTAAAAAAACTTGTCTTGAGTGGAATGGACGTAGCAAGATTAAATTTTTCTCATGGAACCCACTCTGAACATCTTAAAATAATCAATACTATAAAAGAAGTATCAGAAGATACTAATAAAAAAATTGGAATTCTATTAGATACAAAAGGTCCTGACATTAGAATTGGAGAACTTGAAAAAACGGTACATATCAATTGTGGAAATGAGTATATTTTCTCAGTTAAAAAAGTAAAAGACGTTATTCCTTTACAACTAGACATATCTCCTTATTTAAAAATAAATGATAAAGTTCTAGTTGATGACGGCACTCTTATTTTTTCTGTTGTTGGTATAGAGAATCAAGAAATTCATTTAAGGGCTTTAAATGAAGGAAATCTAAGACCAAGGGTAAGCATTAATATACCTGGTGATGATTACTGTCCTCCCGCAGTTACAGATAATGATATTCTTGATATAAAATTTGGAGTAAAAAATGAAGTGGATTTCATTGCACTCTCCTTTGCATCTACTAAAGTCGACGTATTAAAGGCTAGAGAGATAATAAAAGAAGAGAAGGGAGAACAATGGATTATATCCAAAATTGAATCCAATGTTGGTATTAACAATATTGATGATTTAATTGAATATTCAGAAGGAATAATGGTTGCAAGAGGAGATCTTGGAGTTGAAATAGATCTATCAAGAATACCTAGTGTTCAACGTTCAATTATAGAAAAATGTAATGTTAAAGGAAGACCTGTGATAGTTGCCACACAGATGCTAAATTCTATGATAGAAAATCCTAGACCAACAAGGGCAGAAGTTGAAGATATTGCAAGTGCAATATACAGTGGTGCAGATGCAGTTATGCTTTCTGGTGAAACCGCTATCGGAAAGTATCCAGTAGAAAGCGTTGAGATGATGGTCAAGGTTGCAATCGAAACAGAAAAAGAATTGAAATCAAGGTCAGAATATGGCCCATCAAAAAGAGTAACTGATGTAATATCTTCTTTAGTTGCAAAAGCAGTATTGTTATCCGATGCAAAGGCAATTGTTACTTCAACTAGATCAGGCTACACTGCATGCATGGTTGCTAGGCACAAACTTTCTGTTCCAACGTACGGAATGACCAATAATGCTGCGACTGCAAGAAAACTATCAATTGTTTGGGGAATAAATGAAGTCTATTTAGAAAAAAATAAAGGCGGAATTTCTGAATCGGTTATGCATGCTGCAACTTTTCTGAAAAAAGAAGGTTTTGAGGATAAAGACCTTTTCATTTTTACTGCAGGCATAAGTAACTCAAAACTTCCAAGAACAAATCTATTAGAAATAAGAGAAATAGGAGAAGTTCTATCTTCTTGATAAAAGCATTAAGAAGAATGTGACTACTAAGGCAAACAGGGTAATCACTAAAACTACTTCTTGGATATAGAATAAACTAGATTTTGTTTTTACTTCGGGTATATTTTGGATAGATACTCCAGAATTATTATTTTCATTTGTTATTACTTCAGTACTATTTATATCTAAAGCTGTTTTGGTTTGAGAAGGTCCTTCAATTTTGAGTTTTAATGGAAATTTGAGAAATGATGTTTTATCGTTTGTATCTTTTATTTCAAGATTGATAAAAACAGTATATTCGCCCGGGGATTCTGGAATCTTAGTTATTATAATCTCTTTCTTAGTTAATGATTGAATTGGGCCAACCTCTTCAGTATAGTCAAATGAAAACAGATTACCTTCTTGATTTAATATAACATAAGAACTCTTCACTGCTGAACCTTTATTAACAAAAAATATGGGTAGTGTATATGGAACTTGATTGACGGTCAGATCTCTTGGTTTAATATCTATTATAGGTGACATAGCCCCCTCAACTTTAAAAGGGATCTCGACTAAAAATCCTTCTGAGGTATAATCACATTTTAATCCTGAGCAAAAAACTTGATATGAGTATTGTGTATTAGCTTTTAGGTAATAATTACCTCTTTCAATATTTTTTACAGTATAACTAACTTTTTCATTTATTTTTTGTCCTGGTTGTATTTCACCATAAAAAAATTTATTCTTGGAGAATTCAAAAAATTCATCTTTTAGATAGATGTAAACAGCTTTCAGATTACTGTTACTAGTATTATCAAAAGTTATTGTAAATTCACCACTACCTCCTGAATAAAAAGTAGGTGTTTGGGTAAAGTATATCTTAAGTTTCTCATTTGGTGCTGTTATACCTGATATTGAAAAAATGCTAAGAATTATAAAACTTATAAAGATAATAGCATGGACTTTTCTCATATAATAAATAGTTAATAGAATATCTTAAAAGCTTTATTCTTATAAGTTATTTGATGATTGCAAATAAATTCGATTATTTTGAGGTTCCAGCAGACATAGGTGTTAGAGTATGGGGAAACAGTATAAATGAAATATTCATGAATGCCGCTTTAGCTGTCACTAATTTAATGATTAATCCAAAATATATTGAAAAAAAAATATTAAAGGAAATTGAAATTATTGGAAATGACTTATCTTCACTATTGGTAAATTGGATTACTGAAATTTTAGTTATAAGAGACAGCGAAGAGATTTTATTTTCTTCATTTGAAATTGAGATTTCAAGGGACCAAAAATCATTAAATGCAAAAGCTTGGGGAAATTACATTAAAGGAATTCCTTTAGAAATGGACATAAAGGCAATTACGTATTCTATGTTTAAATTTGAAGAAATAAATGAAAATAATTTTTATTTGCAATTTGTTTTAGATATATAAATGATTTTATAATAAATAAATTAATCATTTATATTGATTTTATAAAAAATTGAATTTTAATAAAGAAAATTTTTAAGATAACAGAAATATTTATATATATGTGTACTATATGTTTATATTGGCGATATTATGGCTGAAGAATTAATTAAAAGAATATTAGTGCCCATAGATGGGTCTACAGCTTCTCAAAAAGCTTTAGACTACGCAGGATGGGTAGCAGGAAAGACTGGAGCTAGCATAACATTGCTCCATGTAATAGATGCAGATAAATTCAAATCTAACTTTGAAGCTATGGATAGATTCTTGCCAGAGTGGAAAGATAAAATCAAAGGAACAGATGATATTAAGAGATATTCTCCATTCTTTGAAGAAGAGTTAAGTTGCATGCTTGAAGATCCAGTTTGTAAGAGAGGTAATAATGTATTAAAAGAAATGGCCAAATATGCTGAAAAATATAAAGTAAAGCCAAAGACTATGCTTAAACTTGGAAGAGTAGTCGATACTATAGTTCAAGTAGCTGAAGATGAAAAAATTGATCAAATAATTGTTGGAAAAACTGGTCTTACAGGTATAAGGGCTATGATAATGGGCCACGTTGCTGAGAATGTAGCTAAGTATGCACCTTGCAGAGTAACAGTTGTGCCATAAATAATTATTTTTTATTTTAGATTATTTTTATTATTTTTAGTTACATTTAATTTAATGTAGGTACTCTTATATACTTTAAAATAATGTAATAAGTGATGGTAAATCAAATATTGTTAAATCCAGTAATTATAGTGCCTATTGCAATTGCCATAATTTTCATTTTGGCAGGGATACGAGTAATTAAACAGTATGAAAGAGCGGTAAAGTTTAGACTAGGTGTATTCGTAGGAATATTAGAGCCGGGATTGAAATGGATAATACCTATAGTCGATAGAATAGAAAAAGTGGATCTAAGAGTTGTAACTGTAGATATACCTGCACAAGAAGTAATCTCAAAAGATAATGTTCCAATGAAAGTAAATGGTGTCTTGTTCTTCAAAGTCATCGACGCAGATAAAGCTATTCTTGAAGTTGAGCAATATAAATTTGCAATATCTCAGCTTTCACAATCTGCTTTAAGGGATATGGCAGGAAAATCAGACCTTGATACTATTCTTGCTAAGCGAGAAGAAATAGGGGAAAGAATAAGGGCTATTGTTGATGTTGAAACTGATCCTTGGGGAATCAAAGTAACTGACGTTAAAATTAAGGATATAGAGCTTCCAGACAATATGAAGAGAGCAATGGCTCACCAAGCTGAAGCTGAAAGAGACAGAAGAGCAAGAATAATTCTTGCAGAGGCTGAAGAACAGGCGGCTCAAAGATTAGCTAATGCAGGCGAAGTAATTGATAAATCACCGGCAGCATTAAAATTAAGATTATACCAAACATTGGCTGAAATTGCCTCAGAGAAGAATTCAACAATTGTCTTCCCATTCCCAGAAGAGATGATGGAATTCATCAGAAATAAAAATGATACGAAAAAATAAGTCAGATACACATGGAATTTGAAATTGGCAGAGAATATGAGGTAGTCAAAAAGGGCAGTTCTATATCTTGGGTAGAGATAGATAGTTGTTGTGAATTTAAAACAGTAACAAAAGACCTTGAGATTGGGGATATAGTAAAATATCTAGGAAAAATAGATTTTCCTGGATGTGATGTTTCATACGATGTCTTTGAAATTGGCCATAAAGAAGGAATATTTTGGCCCAATCAGTTCGGCAGTGCAAATAAAGATTATTTCAAAAAATTTTAATAATTTTCTTTTTTAAAATGACAATATACTTAAAAGTCGATAATCAGAAATATTTTAATTAGTGGTATAAATGGAATATTTTCAAAAGAATAGATTACTAAAAAAAATTGCATATAAATTTGCCAGACAAAGAGCAGAACAAATATTTATTTTAATTGAAGAGTTTCTTAATAAAAAAGAAATTATATTGGATATAGGTTGTGGCAGCTGTAATATTGTTGAAATTCTAAACCAAAATAATTATAATGTTGTATCTCTTGATATAAAAAATCTAAGTATTATAGATGAAATTAAGCCTATTTTATACAACGGTACAAATATGCCTTTTAAAGAAAATGCATTTGATTTAAGTATTATTCTAACTGTTCTACACCACACAGACAGACAAGACGAAGTCATCAAAGAAGCAATGCGTGTTACAAAGAAGAGAATACTTATAATAGAGGATATTTACAACAACATAATTGACAAGTTGGTAACACAGATTGTTGATAGTTTAATTAATCTTGAAATAAGAGGCCATCCTCATTCAAATAGAAATGATCAAGAATGGAAAGATTATTTTAAAAATCTTGGATTAAAAATATCGAAAACTAAATATCCAAATAGATATCTTGTATTCAAACCTGTTATTTATGAATTAGAGAAATATTAATTAATTTTTTGCCCCAAGATATTCAAGTACTTCTTTTTCATAATCTTTTGTAACTCTTAAAGTAAGAACATCACCTTCTTCAATCATAGTATCCGCTCGAGGAGAATTTAGGTATTTATCCCCTCTTTTTATATAAATTATAAAAGCCCCATAATTTTCTCCCAGTCTTGTTTCTCTAATAGTTAAGCCTTTGACTCTTGATTCACCGTTAATTATAACACTGATAAATTCACTTGTAGTATCCCCCTCTTCAGTCATAGAATCCATAAAATCAATGATATATGGCCTAGTAAGAGACTCTGCCATAATCTTAGCCCCAATATCATCTGGCAATATTACTCTGTTAGCACCAATTCTATAGAGCTTTTCTTTTACTTTTTCAGAAGACCCTCGCGCAACAATATGAATATCAGGATTCATAGCCCTAGCCGTAATCACAATATAGACATTTTCAGCATCGTCAAGAATAGTTGTAACTAGTCCCTTAGCTTTAGTTATTCCTGCTTCCATTAGGATTTTTTCATCTGTTGCATCGCCTTGAATGAAGGGAATTTTTGTAAGCTTAATATTCTCACACGATTGCTTATTTTTCTCTATTACAACGATATCAAATTTTTTAGAATCTCTTAATCTTTTAGCAATTCTTTCACCCACATTTCCATACCCACAAATGATGTAATGATTTTTTAGTTTCTTTAATTCAGATTCCATTTTTCTTCCCCCATAGATATTCTTTAATTCTCCTTCAACAATAAAATTAACAATAAAGGTAAGAGTGTATATCACAATGCCTATCCCCCCAAACATTATAAATATACTAAATAGTCTACCGCCGTTTGATTCAGGATGGATATCTCCATAACCTACGGTAGTAATAGTAGAACTTGTTAAATAGATAGATTCTACTAAAGATAAATTTTCAAGAAAGTGAAATCCAATAGTTCCAATAAGTAACAAAAATATTGGTCCAATTAAAACAAAAATAAACTTTTTACCCATAAAATATTTATTCCATCCATATATATAAATTTATTATACAGATATTTAGGCATAAGTTTTTTAATTAGATAATATATTTTTATTTTATGCCTAGGGCCAGAAAGAAAAGATGCATTTATGTGGATACAAAAGCACGATATTTTAAACCAAGAGGCGTTCCACTTGATAATCTTGATATTATACAACTCACTTTTGAAGAACTTGAGGCAATTAGATTAAAAGATTTATTAGGTTTAGAACAGACTGAAGCATCTGAAAAAATGGGTGTATCGCAACCAACTTTTCATAGAATATTAAAAGAGGCAAGAAAGAAAGTTTCTGACGCACTAGTAAATTCTAAGGCAATTGAAATATATGGCGGGGATTATAAGATGGGGTTAAGACACTATGAATGCCAAAATTGTAAACATATATGGGAAACTAACACCCTACCCAACGAAGAATCAATAATTTGCCCGAAATGTAAAAGTAGAATAATAGATGATGCTATTAGTTGCCACCGAAAATTTAACAGGAATATTTAATTACGAGAGGGTATGATATGAAAATTGCCGTGCCAACAGATTCGAAGGGAGGCCTCTCAGATATTATTTTCAATCACTTTGGTATGGCCCCTACCTATACTGTTGTTGAAATAGTTGATAATAAAATAAGCAATGTAGAAATAATAGATAATACAAGTGACCATTATGGTGGTTCTGAAAGTCCAGTGGAATTACTCTTAAAAAAGAATGTTGGAGTAGTTATCTGTTCAAACTTAGGCCCACGAGCAATGGAGATTCTTAGAGAGCAGGGATTTGATTTATTTTTCACTAAAAGAGAAAAAGTGAGTGAAGTAATTGAAAAATTTATCAAAGGAGAACTAGAAAGATTTTCAAGCGATAAGTCTTCATGTAATCCCCCTAAGAACCTATAAGTTATAACTCTTAATTTTTTTAATCCAATAATTGGAATACAACGCTCCAACAGTATTATGTGCTAATACTCTATCTTTTACTATCAAAACAGTAGTTGGGGCTTTTGAATATTTAATAAATAGTGAGTCATGTCCAACACATAATCCTACCACTATATTGAATTCGGTCTTCTCATTCTCTAACAATTTTGCCTGACCAATTGGATTACAAGAAGCTTCATTAAGATCTCCAGATAAAGTTTTAGCTACCCCAAAAGTTCCTTTTCCAATCCCACATGTTTTACAGATAGCAAGAGATACTTCAAATCCTTTCTCTATAAGAAGCCCCGTCAGAACTTGAGATTCATTTTTTAATCCAACACATGATGCAATTCCAAGTTTCTTGTAATTCATTCTTTTTGCAAATTCAATTAGTTCAAGAACCCGAGGTAATTTCATATATGCATCTACTTCAAGTTCTGTAGAAGTTATATAGAAATTAAGATTTTCTTCTTTTTTGATTTCATTTTCGGCATATTCACTTATCTCTTTATCATAACAATTGATTCCTTCCATACAAAAGGAATCTTCACAATCATTACATCTCATACAGAATTCTAGAAGAATTAATATAAAAGAGTTACTTATTTAATTCCAGTTATGATATCAGTTTTGAAATCGAATAAAGTCTTTTTTTGATTATCGCTAATTAAACTCATTACATTATCATCAGTTACTTTACCAATAACTCTAGCCTCTACTTTTTGCTTTTTGAAAAGATTTAATATTTGATCTGTATTCTCAGGAGCAGAAGTGAGAGTAAATCCATAGCCAGGATAAATTTTTAGCCAATCAATGAAATCAAGATTTTCTGGTCTTTGAATTTCATCTACATAAATAACGGCACCTTTTCTTGATGTCTCGAGTAACATTCCAATGGTACCTAGTATGCCAGGGTTAGAAATATCTTTTGCGGCAAATGAAAGTTCCTTTTCAGCAATTTCATTCATTACTTTTAACTTTGAAAGACACTCTTCAGATGACTTTTTTAGAGTGGTGTCCCAGTTAAGAAATTTATTATATCGTCGGCCATCCATATCCATGGCAAGAATAACATCTTCATCTTTCTTAGCTTCAAAACTTGAAAGAATTTTTGTAGCGTTTCCCATTATTGAAACTGAAACTGTAGTACTTTCAGTATCTGGGTGTAAGTGCCCCCCTACCATTGGGACTTTAAATTTATCACATCCAGTTTTAATTCCTTCAAGTAAATCCTTACAATTGTCACTCTTCTTTAAGGACATTATATTTACCATTGCAATTGGGGTTCCACCCATTGCATAAATATCATTGACATTGACAAGTACAGAGCAGTATCCGGCCCAGAATAGATCATTGAGAAGGTTCGCCCAAATCCCATCGGCAGCGAAAAGGAGATAATTACAGTCACCTTTTAGGACAGCGGCGTCATCACCAAAATCAATGACGGTGCTCCCATAATTAGAATAAGACTTAAACTGGTTAATTAGATGTTTTATTGGATTTTTTCGTTTAACGCCTTCATAATTTCTAATTTCATGAACGATTCTGTCAAGGTCTGCCATATTTTTCATCATGCGGCTAAATGTTAAAATATTTATAAAAGTTTTTATTTTATTATACTTTCCATGAATTTTCTTATCTCTGTAGGTGTTGAAGACTCAAGCCCATATATCTCAGAAAATTTAGAAGTGGTCTTTAATATTTTTGTTTTGCCACAAGGTTCTGCATCTAATAAACCTGCTTCGACTAGAATTTTAACGTGTTCATAACATTGACTTCCACGATATTTTACTAAATCAGATTTTTTAAGTGGCTGTTTATAGGCTATAATGGCCAAAGTTTTCAATACCCCCCCTCTAATTTCAGACTTAGGTGCAAAATCAGCAGTCAATAGAGAATACTCGTTCCTTACTTGCATTGTATATCTGTCTTCTACAGCTCTTATTATCTCTATTGAACTCCCCCTATCACGGTAGTCTTTAGAAAGATTTTCAATTAATCCTTCTACATATTCTCTGTCTTTCATGTTTAATTTTTTCATAAGTTTAGAGATAGGAATAGGTTCTCCAGAAATGAACAGAATTGCTTCTATAGAAGCCTTGTCCTTTGCTATGTCCATGTACTTAATGTTACTTTTTTATTTAAATAGTTTGAGTTTAATTTTTTATTCATCTTACATAATAAGAAGAAACATTTTTAATGCATAAATAATGGAAATAATAGGTGTAAAAATGGATATAGAAGAAATTGTTGAAAAAACAATGAAACTCATTAATACCGATGGAGATGTTTTTGCTCAAAAAATTAAAGTTATTTCTTATGATATTGAAAAAAATAATGTAGAAATAGGTGAAGAAAAAGAAACTATAGGAATAGGGGTGAGAGTAGTTAAAGGAAAGAACCAAGGATTCTCATTTACAAACAATATGAATTCCTTAGAAGATTGTGTTAAAACTGCGTATAAAGTCTTGAGAGTCTCAAGGCCTAGAGAAGACTTCGTTAGTCTCCCATCTCCTAAATCAATTAAGAAAATCAATTTAGTAGATAAAATATTGTATTCAATTTCTTCTGAAGAGTTGATGGAGTATTGTATTGATATGATAAAAGGATGTGAAGAAAATGGGGGCACTCCTTCCTCTGGTAGTGCCAATCTTACATTTAACGAAGAGGCAATAGCTAGCTCAACGGGCATATCTGGAATTCAGAAATATGCAACACTTTTTGGATATATTTCTTCTATCTATAAAAATGATGATGTTTCTACAGGATTTGATTTTAATATTATGAAGAAAAAATTTGATTTCTTAGTTATAGGACAAAAAGCAGCTACTAAAGCTAAAGAAACTAGTAATGCAAAAAAAATAAGGTCAATGAATTGTGATGTCATACTTGAACCCGAAGCTGTTTCATCTTTATTATCCAACACTTTTATACCTCATCTATATGCTGACAGTGTTGATAAAAATAGGAGTTTTCTTAAAGAAAAAATAGGTGAAAAAATAACAAATCTTACAATTATAGATGATGGAAGAATTGATTATGGAGTTGCTTCTTCTAACTTTGATGGAGATGGGAATCCGACAAAAAGGAATGTCATTATAGAGAAAGGAGTATTAAAACAATATTTATACGATGATTTTTATGCAAAAAAATTTGGAGTTGAATCAACAGGTAACTCAGATAGAGATTACAAGTCTCTGCCCTCTATTGGAATAACTAATTTTATTGTCGAAGGAGAAAAAATTGATTGTATAAAACAAGGATTTATTATTAACGAATTGCGGGGTGCCCATACTGCAAATCCCATATCCGGAGACTTCTCTGTTGAAATCTCAAGTGGTTTTTATGTTGAAAAAGGAGAAAAAAAACACCCCATAAAACAGGGTATGATAACTGGAAACGTTTTTGAGCTTTTAGAAAAAGTTAAAGGGGTTTATGGCGAAATAAAGGACACAGGAGGTTTAATAACTCCTTCAATTGTATCTGAGGCTAGGGTGATTGGATGATAGCAATAGTGGGAATGCCGGGTTCTGGGAAAAGTGAATTCCTTAATGTAGCTCTAAATTTTGGTTATAGATTTATATCAATGGGCGACATAGTTAGAGAAGAAACAGTGAAAAGAGGATACCCATTAGAACAAAGTGGAAAAGTCGCACAAATGCTTCGAGATAAGGAAGGTCTAGATGCAATAGCTATTTTGACACTTAATAAGATTAGAGAGAGTCATGATGATAAATTTATTATTGAAGGAATAAGAGGGATAAAAGAAGTAGAAAGATTTAGAAAAGAAATAAATTTCTTTCTTATTGGGATACATACATCGCCTACCTTAAGATACGAGAGACTAAAAAATAGAGGAAGAGAAGACGATCCAAAAAACTTTGATGATTTTCATAAGAGAGATCTACGAGAGCTTTCTTGGGGATTAGGTGAAGCTCTAGCACTGTCAGATATCATTATTAACAATAATGAGGGAATCGAAGATTTTAGAAGTAATATCAATGAGGTTATTAAAAAATATGAGCTTTAAGATTAAAGTAAGTGCTGAAGTAAAGAATACTGAAGACCCTATGAAAGTTAAGAAATCGATATTGAACATTTTTCCAGAGATAATAATAGAAGAAAAAGAAGATGAAATTATAGGATATTCAGAAGAAGATGGAGTATTGTCAAGATTTATTGAATTAACTTACTCTGAAGCAATAAGAGATAGCGTTAATATGGTATTAAAAGAAGGCGCTAGAGGGGATAAAATTTCTTTTTCAATTAACAAGCAAGCTGCTTATGCAGGAAGATTAAATTTATCCAAAGAATCCCCATTAGGTCCGATAAGAGTTAAAATTTATATTAAAGATCCTTGTGAATTTATCGATAAAATAATTCCTAAAACAATTTGAGGATTATCTTCTAAAATTCCAATTTATACTACTGTATTTTTCATTCGCTAATTTTTTTGCTATTTCTAATTCTTTATTATTAATTTTATCCTCTTTTATTTTACCAAATATATCTATGAATCCTTTTTTTAGATTATCAATTATAATATCTTTATCATATCTAAATCCTTCATTGTAAAGAGTAGTAACTCTTTTTTTAACATCTACTTTTTTATTAGGTATTTTAAGAACTTTCTCCATTATATCTATATTTGTATTATACATTACAGTACCATGCTGCAGAATTACTCCATTTTTTCTTGTCTGTGCAGACCCAGATATCTTCTTTGAATTCAAAGCTAAATCATTTAATGGTTTAAATTCCGGAAAGATATTTAGTTTTTCTAATCCTTTCAATACTCCTTTGTATAAAAACTCGAAAGAATTAAGGATGTCTCCAGGAACTTTATCTTCGGATATAATAATAGAGTAGGTAATCTCACCAAGAGAATCATGAAAAACATTACCACCGCCAGTTATCCTTCTAACAAAATCTATTTTATTTTTATCACAAAAATCTAAATCAATTGATAGATTTATATTCTGGAAATATCCTATTGAAACGCATGATGGAGAAAAGGAATAAAATCTAAAGGTATCGTCAATTTTATCTTCACTTCTTAAGATTAAGAGGGCCTCGTCAATTCCCATCGAAAGAAACCCATTATCTTGCCTATAACCTAAATATCTCACAATGAAGATACCAATAGAAAACTATTTATATGTTTAGATAATCAAAACAATTGGGAAGGGAAATGGAGGAAAAATTTAGAATCCTCTCATATTTTTTCACCTCTAGTGCTAAATTTCCCTTCCCTCTTAGGGCTTAAGGTGGTATCTTATGTATCAAAAAATTTTAAAATTGCTTGAGAATGAAGAATCGCCCCTTTCTGCAGAAATAATTAGTGAAAAAACAAAAGAGAGCTTATTGAAAACTAAATCACTATTATTGAGATTACAAGAAGAAGGAAAAATTGAAAGCTGTAAGAAAGATGATATATTACTCTGGCAAATAAAGAAAAAGGATGAAACTGAAAAGAAATTTGAAAGATGGTAAGATAAATGGCTTTATCAC
>LNGD01000034.1 GCA_001587675.1 Candidatus Methanofastidiosum methylothiophilum | reverse complement strand
GCCTGATAAAAGTCCCCAAATCTTTCAGGCTTCTCTGGATTTCCAAAATTTAGACAATCTGCTAAAGAATGAGGCTTGCCACCAACTGCTACTATATTCCTATAAATTTCATCAATTGCTGATGCAGCCCCCCAATATGGGTCATATTCTACCAAAAATGGGTTTACTGCTGTTGATATTACTAATCCTTTTTTAAGTTCCTCTACTGGTTTTACAATTGCCGAATCTTGAGGAGAATAGTTTTCAATATCTCCATACAAGGGTGTAAGAGACGTTGATCCTCTAACTGTATGGTCGTATTGTAAAATAACCCAATCTTTCGATGCAATGTTTGGATCCGAGAGCATTTTTATAAGAATTTCATTAGTGTTCTTAGGGGCTTCTGTCTGAACATCTTTCTGTTCTCTTTTAATAATCTTGACATCTCTTGCATACATCGGGCCGCCCGTCAAGAATTCAGAATCTATATCAAATATTTTCTCTCCATTATAGTATACAAGCACTCTCCTTTCAGGAATAGTTTCTCCTATTACAACTGCATTAACGTCCCACTTGTCAAATACATCTAGCACTTCTTTTAAATTCTCCTTCGAAACTGCAAGCATCATCCTTTCTTGCGACTCTGAAACCCAAATTTCCCAAGGCTTCATTCCTTTTTCTTTTAGTAATACTTTTTCAAGATTAACTTTAGCTCCAAAACCACCCGCATGAGCCATTTCTCCTACAACACAGGATAAGCCTCCACCTCCTAAATCCTTCATACCATTTAGAAGTTTCTTACTATTAACTTCTAAGCAGGCGTGAATTAAAGGCTCCTTTGTGATTGGATCCCCTACTTGTACAGCGGATCTTGAAGAAGTTTCAGAGTCTTCATCCAACTCTGCCGAGGCAAAATTAACACCATGAATACCATCTCTGCCTGTCTTTCCACCAACCATAACAAAAATATCCCCAAGTTCTTTCACTCTACTGTGTACTATATCTTCCTTTCTGATTATACCAACACAGCCAACATTAACAATACAGTTTCCTGTATATCCGGGGTGGAAATAAACAGATCCTGAAACCGTTGGTATTCCTACTCTATTTCCATAATCTCTTATCCCAGCAACTACCCCTCTAAATAAAAATTCAGGATGTTTTACTCCCTTAGGTAATTGATCATAAGGTAAATCTAGAGGCCCAAAGAAGATTGGATCTATTAAAGCAACAGGCTGGGCCCCCATACAAACAACATCTCTTAGGATTCCTCCTATTCCTGTAGCGGCCCCGCCATAAGGCTCAACTGCTGAGGGATGATTGTGACTTTCAAGAGCCAATACATATGCATAATCTTTGTCAAACTCAACTACGCCAGCATCCTCTTTGATAACAAAAATATTCTGCGGAGCTTCAATATTAAAAATGAATTTTTTTAATAGACTTTTCGATGATTTGTAACAACAATGTTCTGACCAAGCTTGACCTATGGCTTGTATTTCAATGTCTGTTGGATTTCTTCCTTCCTGCTTGAAGTAATTCTTTACTGATTTCATTTCTTCTAGAGATAACCCTATTCCAATTTTCTTACTTAACTCTAGAAGTTTTTCATCAGGTAAATCAAGATTAATCTCAAAAACATTTTGTTTGCTACTCATTTTATCATTTCCACTTCGTAATCGTGGATTACAGGATTAATCAGAAGTTTTTTGCACATCATATCCACATCTTCTCTGATTTTTTTCTCATCCTTTCCACTTATTTCTATGACGTAGCTTCTCTTCACTTCTACATTCTCAACCTCATCAAAACCAAGCAATTTCAGGGATTTTTTGATATTAAGACCCTCAGGATCTGTAATTCCTTCCTTCAATCCAACTTTAATTTCGACCTTCAAACAAATCACCTAAATTTTTCACCAGTAATTCTTTCATACATATTAATATAAAGATCAGATACTTCTTTAACCATGCTTTCTGGCAACGCAGGTATATCAGGTTCTCGCTGACCTTTTTCTCTAGCATCATATAATTCTTTTTTGTATCCTGTTTTAATATAGTACTGCCTCACAAACTCCTTTGATAGTTCTACCATTTGTCCCTGTTCATAGAGTTCTTTATCCCAGAATCTATCTTCATCAGCTGTCCCAAAGACGTCAATAAACATTAAGGTTCTATCTTCATTCATCCCAAATTCCTTTTTTCCATCAACGTGGATTAAGCCACCCCTCTCAACGATCTTTGACATCCTTGAGTCCATTTTAATTATTGTTTCAAGGATAGTCTGGTATTCTTCTTCAGTAAGGCCCGATATGCTTAATGCTTCTTTTTTATCCAGTGGTCTATCTACAGGTTCAAGTTTAGTTGAAGTCTCAATAAAAGGCTCTGGTAACTTTTCTCCATACTCAACAGTCTTTTTTGAGAAACCTAGCTCTTTTGCATCTATTTTCCCTTTTGTTAGTCTATCATGAAGAGAGCCTGCAACAAAATGTCTGCAAATAAATTCGAGAGGGATTAGATAGTTCTTGGTATTATGATTAATTTTAGCATAATCATGAATTATATTGACCTTTTTAACTAACATCTTGTTTTTGTCAGTCATTTTGATAAAGTGTGTTAAGAATCCTAATTTTTCAGCTTCCTTAAGCCAGAAAGTTCCTTCTCTACACAAAGTTTCTCCTTTGTATGGTATTTTAGAAGGTATTATTTTATCAAAAACAGAAATTCTATCAGTAAACTCAAATTCAATTTCTTTGTCAGAAACATCATAAACTCTCTTAACTTTTCCTTCCCTTGAAAATCCAGAAGAGGTACTACTTGGACTACTCATATTTGACTTTATTATATCCTATATTTAAATATATTTATGATAAAAATTAGAGATACTAGACGTTTGGATTTATTTGTCTAAATATACGAATAAAGAATTATTATAGACTAAACATCATACAATAGTCTTAATATTTGAACTTAATAATATGTTTATGGCAGAAAAAAATCGATTTTAAACTTGGAACCAAATCTACCTTTATTTTTGTCTTTATAATCACTCTTACCTTTTTATCTGCTGGCCGAATAAATATTGGCAAGGATGGGTATTTAATGGATTAAATATTTTCTTTGTTTTGTTGACTTACTATTACTTATCAGATAAAAAGATCTAATTAAGGAAAGATTAGAACCTGGGGGAGTGGAAAGAAAAGTTGGGATAAAATTTATTATGTATTGACAACACCTATATTTTTCTTTGTTCTTAAACTATCCTCCTTTGATGCTGGCTGGCATAATTGGGCCCGATACTTCCTTTATATTTGGTAATACTTGGAATTATTCTTTACATAATTGGGCAGTTTATCATTCTTTGGGCTAAAAAGACAAAAAATTTTTTTCTTCAGTAGTCAGAATCCAGAAAGATAGAGGGCATACAGTTTGTAAAGAAGGGCCGTATTTTTACGTTAGACACCCGGGATAAGTAGGGGGAATTATTTGTACTCTCGCATTCCCCTTAGTATTGGGATCCTTTTGGGGATTTATAGTTACCTTATTCATCTTAATTCCAGTTATTGTCAGGACTTATCTGGATGAAAAAATTTGCAGAAAGAATTGGAAGGATATCTTGAATATACTAAAGAAGTAAAATATAGATTTGTACTGGAATATGATAATTTAGTGATTGAAGTACCTCATACCAGTGAAAACCATCGATATACCTAATTTGTCCGATGTTTCAATTACTTCTTTATCTCTAATAGACCCACCTGATTGTATAATATATTTGATATTATGTTCTGCTGCTACTTTTACTGTATCATCAAATGGGAAGAATGCATCAGAAACAAGAACACACTCTGAAATCTTTTCTTTGAAAAAGGCATCTTTAGATATACCTGGATTTTCTTCATTCCACATATTTTCTAGATTTTCATATATTTTTGGAATTGCCAATTTCTTAAGTGAGTCAACTCTATTTGGTTGCCCGACCCCACTTCCAAGTACTTTATACTGGCCTTTTTCATATTCCATTCCCAAAACTATCGAGTTTGATTTTGTATATTTTGTTGCAATAATAGTAAAAAGTCCGAGATCTTTTTTACTATCTGGGAACTTTTCTTTTGTTACACATTCCCACTTTTCATAGAGTCCTTTTGGTCTATCCTGCTCGATTACTCCACCTATCAAAAATTTGTAAACTTTCTCTTCAGAAGTGAAAAGCTTACCGACTTCGATGATTCTTATATCTTTACTTTTATTTTTTAAAAATTCTAAAGCATCTTCTTCAAAAGAAGGAGCAATTATTACTTCAACAAATTTACCTTTGAGAAAAGAAGCTGTTTTTAGATCTAATCTTCTCGTTAAGGCTATTATACTGCCATAGGCAGATACTCTATCTCCATCCCATGCATTTTTCAAAGCATCAAAGAGAGTCTTTCCAGTTGCTATACCACAAGGATTTAGATGTTTAACTATGACTGCAGCATTGTACTCTGATAATTCTTTTGCCACATTAAGTGCCGCTTCAATGTCAAGATAATTATTGTAAGAAAGTGCCTTACCATGAAGTTGTTTCATATTTGAAGCAGAGGGTTCAGCTGTGTCTTTCTTAAAGAAGCTTGCCTTTTGATGCCAGTTCTCCCCATATCTTAGGGGTGTACCAGACTCAAATGAAAGTTTCAATTTCTTATTATCGGTCAAAACATCAGATAAATAACTCTCTATAGCACTGTCATAATCTGCAGTATGTGTGAACGCTTTTACACAAAGTTTCTTTCTAGTTTCATAAGAAGTATTCCCTTTTTCTATAAGCTCCTTTTTCACAAGGTCATAGTCAGAGGAATCCACTATAACAGTAACATATTTGAAATTTTTTGCAGCGGCTCTAAGAAGAGTTACTCCGCCTATGTCGATATTTTCAATAGCATCCTCAAGCGTTGGGTTCTTAGCCACAGTTTCTTTAAAAGGATAAAGATTACAGACAACAATATCTATTGGCTTTATCCCTTCTGAAATGATTTCATTTTCATGGGATTTGTCATCTCTAATATAAAGAATTCCACCATGAATACTTGGATGTAAAGTTTTTACCCTACCGCCAATCATTTCATTAAAACCTGTAACTTTCTCAATTGGAGTCACTTTTATCCCTTTTTCTAAAAGAAACTTTAGAGTACCTCCAGTCGATACAAGTTCAAAGCCAAGTTCAGAGATTGTTTTTGCAAAATCTTCAAGGCCATTTTTGTCTGTAACGCTAATTAGTGCTCTTCTTTCCATCACTTTGGCACGTTTGGAATGCTAATTTAAATAATTTTCTCTTAGGTCTATAGAAAGTTTTAAGTATAATAAGTTAAGTTAATTCTCAATGGACGTATCGAATTATACTATCGCCACACTTGGAAGTCATTCTGCCCTTCAGATATTAAAAGGGGCAAAGGATGAAGGATTTAAAACCCTCTGTATAGCAAAAAAAGGTTCTGAAAAAGTATACAAGAGTTTTGGTGTAGCAGACGAAAT
The DNA here is from genome assembly GCA_001587675.1 of Candidatus Methanofastidiosum methylothiophilum. GTDB lineage: Archaea > Methanobacteriota_B > Thermococci > Methanofastidiosales > Methanofastidiosaceae > Methanofastidiosum. The sequence continues at coordinate 8,278 of LNGD01000034.1, read as the reverse complement.
AATTTCTGTCAATAATTTTTCAGAGCTATTTTCCTTACAGGACGAACTTGTAAAAAGAAATACTATATTAATACCACATGGTTCTTTTATTGCTTACATGAAAATTGAAGATTTCAAGGATATGAAAGTAATGTACTTTGGCAATAAGGATGTTCTAGAATGGGAATCAGCTAGGGATCTTGAGAGACAATGGTTAACAGAAGCAAATATAAAAATTCCTAGAATATTCAATACGCCTGAAGAAATTGATAGACCAGTAATTGTAAAGTTTTACGGTGCAAAAGGAGGTATGGGATATTTCCTCGCAAAAGATACAAAAGATTTCAATGAAAAAATTGCAGACCATATAAACGAAAAATATGTTATCCAAGAGTATATTATCGGAGTTCCAGCGTATTTCCACTATTTCTACAGTTTACTTAATAATGAACTTGAAATTATGAGCTTTGATAAAAGATATGAAAGCAATGTGGATTCTATAGGGAGAATTTCTGCAAGGGACCAATTCGCTTTGAAGAAGATAGATCCAAGCTACGTTGTCGTTGGCAATATTCCCATCACAGTAAGAGAGTCACTCTTACCTGAAATATTTGATATGGGAGAACGAGTCGTTGAAAAGTCCAAACAGCTAATTTCTGGAAGGGGTTTATTTGGTCCATTCTGCTTAGAAGGGGTTATTACCCCTGAATCCGAAATATACATATTTGAAATTTCTGCTAGAATTGTCGCTGGTACCAATCTCTTTGCACCTTATTCGCCATATACTTATATTAAATATGGAGAGCCGATGTCAACAGGAAGAAGAATTGCTCTTGAAATAAAAAATGCCATAAAAGAAAATAAGCTTAAAGAAATAGTTTGCTAAAGGCCTGTTGGTATATCTATAAATTCTGTCTTTACACTAAATTTCTCTTCAATTTTTTTACCCAATGCCATAACTCCTAGTTTTTCAGTTGCATAGTGACCAGCAAATATCAAATTAATACCTGCTTCTTTTGCTATATGATATATAGAATGTGACGGTTCTCCTGTAATAAAAAGATCAATTTTTTCTTTGATGCAGTCTTCAAAGGTTGAACCACCACCGCCACTTACAATCCCGACTGATTTAATCTTATTCATACCAAATTGAAATGATTCAATTTTTGTTGAAAGGGATTTTTCAAGAATACTGGAAATCTCTTTAACTGTCTTAGGAGACTCATACTGTCCTTTAAATCCTATCTTTAATCCATGATAAGCTCCAAAAGGTTCAGGATTTGAAAGATTTAATATTTTTATTAGCTCTATGTTATTCCCAATTTCTGGATGCATATCCAAAGGCAGATGTGCAGCATATAGTGAAATTCCATTTTCAAATAAGGTAAATATTCTTTCTTTCATAAGACCTCTAATATTCTTTAGTCCCCCCCATATTAAGCCATGGTGAACTAAAATCAAATCAGCATTAATTTTAGAAGCTTCTTTAAACATCTCAAGGGATCCATCTACTCCTAAACAAATCTTTTCTACCTCTTTTTTCCCTTCTATTTGCAATCCATTTGCAGACACATCTTCAATTTCATTGATTTTTAGATAATCATCCATATATTTAACAAGCTCATAAAGTTCCATGAAGATGAATTCAAAAAGGCATTTAAATAACTTATACTTACTTCGAATTGCATGGAAGTAGAATTCATTTGGGATCTTGACTCATTTATAAAAAGACTTGATTCACTTAGGGAAAAAGGAGTAGTATTTGGGATATACAAGAATATCCTCCATGTAGAGGAATTATCCGCTTTGAAAGAATTGGAAAAGGAAAGAAAGAAACCTCTTTTGATCGCTGAAGATAGCGAAGATAATTATTATGAAAAAGTCAAGATATGCAAAATGATTCTATTGGATATAAAAAACGGCGGTACCTTCTACGAAAAATTAATAAAAATAATGCCCGAACTTGAATCGATTAAATATGATGAAATAAAGAAAATTGGCTTTGATGACAATAATAATTTGTTTTATGTAAGAACTAAAGATGGCAAAGAAATTAAACTTGATGAAGAAGATCTTTCAATTGTCTATGATAAATTTTATCGATCTCCCGACCTCTTTGATTTCGAAACTATTTACTATGGTGATAAAATATTTTCATGTCATAAATATAACGACATTGATTGCACTAAAGTATTTGAAGTTAAGGAAGAGACTTAGTTTACTTTTCTATTCTGTTTAAATATTTAGTTAATTCTTTTCTGATGAATGACTGGGAGTACGAGTACGACGGACTCAACAGGCTAGTGGCAGCGACATCAGTATTCGAGCTTGACTACATATACGATGCACTTGGAAACAGGGCCCAGCAAACAGAAAATACAGTCACCCCCTCATACACTTATAACAATATGATGAGGCTAACTTCAAAGACTGTTGCGGAGTATTAGAATATATTTTTACAATAAAAAAATCGCCCTAATAAACTATTTAAAACGATTCGATTCTTTTTGTATGTGGGAGATTTCAAACTTATTTCTGAATTTAAACCAAACGGAGATCAACCCAAGGCAATATCTGAGCTATATGAAGGAATAAAAAAAGGGTATAAATATCAAACACTTCTTGGCGTTACCGGTTCAGGTAAAACTTATACCGTTGCTAATATAATCGAAAAATATAATAGGCCTACTTTAGTCATTTCTCCAAATAAAACTTTGGCTGCCCAACTGTACTCCGAATTCAAATCTTTTTTTCCAGAAAATGCTGTCGAATATTTTGTAAGTTATTATGACTATTATCAACCCGAAGCATATCTGCCACACACAGATACCTATATTGAAAAAGATGTTTCTATAAACGATGAATTGACAAGAATGAGGCATTCTGCTACAGCGTCTCTTCTTTCAAGAAACGACTGTATAGTTGTCGCAAGTGTTTCTTGTATATATGGCCTGGGGTCGCCTGAAACTTATAAAAAAATGGGGACTTTCATAAGAAAAAAAGAGCAGATAGATAGGGATGATTTCTTAAGAAAATTAGTATCGATGCAGTATGAAAGGGATGATTCAGACTTTAAAAGTGGAACATTCAGGGCAAGAGGTGATGTGGTAGAACTCTTTCCTCTATTTACAGATTATGTTGTCAGGGTAGAATTCTTTGGAGATGAAATAACTAGAATTGCAAAAATTCATCCAATCAACTTCTCAAATATGGGTGAAATTGATAACATATATATTTACCCTGCAACACATTACCTTATCCCTGAAGATACTCTTAGTAATGTTATAAACGAAATTAAAAATGAACTTCAAGTAGTACTAGAAGATTTGAATTCTAAAGGCAAATTCATTGAAGCACACAGAATCGAAACTAGAACAAAGTACGATATAGAAATGATGCAAGAAATGGGGTACTGCAAGGGGATTGAGAACTATTCAAGATACTTTTCAGGTAGGAAAAAAGGAGAGCAACCTGATACTCTCATTAACTATTTCCCAAAAGATTTTCTCCTGATAATTGATGAATCTCATATAACTGTTCCCCAAATAAGAGGTATGTATGAAGGAGATAGATCTAGAAAAGAAACACTTGTGAATTACGGATTTAGGCTACCTTCAGCTCTTGACAATAGGCCATTAAAATTTAATGAATTTGAGAATCTTCTAAATCAAGTCATATTTGTTTCAGCTACACCTGCAGATTATGAGCTAGGCAACTCCGATAGAATTGTCGAACAGATAGTTAGGCCTACTGGATTAATTGATCCTGTCATTGTTATCCGGAAAAGAGAAGGGCAGATCGATGATCTTAGCTCTGAAATTAAGAAGAGAATTGAAAATAAAGAAAGAACTTTAGTTCTGACTCTAACTAAAAGAATGGCAGAAGACCTAACTGATTACTTACTTGAACTGGGTATCAATGCAAGATATCTTCATTCAGAAGTTGACACATTGCAGCGAGTAGAATTATTGCGTGAATTAAGAGAAGGAACTTATGATTGCCTTGTTGGAATTAACTTGTTAAGGGAAGGTCTAGACTTACCTGAAGTTTCTTTGATAGCAATATTAGACGCAGACAAAGAAGGTTACCTTAGATCAACGACCTCTCTGATTCAAATTATGGGAAGAGTTGCAAGAAATATATCTGGTACAGTCATAATGTATGCAGACACAACTACCTCTTCAATGAAAAGAGCTATTGAAGAAACTGAAAGAAGAAGAAGGATACAATCTGAATATAATAAGCTGCACAATATAATTCCTCAAACTATAAAGAAAAAGATTGAGGCTTCACAAAAAATTGATCAGGAATTTGATATCTTAAAGAAGGAGGATCCTAAGGAGTACTTATCCTACCTTCATGACGAGATGATTAAAGCAGCAAATAATCTAGACTTTGAAAAGGCTGCATATCTTAGGGATAGAATCAAGGAATTATCAATATTTTTAGATTAATTATTTAAACTAATACTTTCAAGTGTCTTAGGTGATAGCGTGATAATTACAACTACGGACTATATACCAGGAAAAGAAATCGAAAAAATAATCGGTATTGTATCCGGTAATTCAATAAGAGCAAAGCATATAGGAAAAGACATTGTAGCTGGCCTTAGAACTATTGTTGGCGGAGAAATTTCTGAGTACACAGAAATGCTAACGGAATCGAGAAGAGAGGCATTGAAAAGAATGATGGAAGACGCACAAAGTATTGGGGCCGATGCAGTCATTAATATCCGATACTCAACTAGCGCTGTTATGACAGGGGCAGCTGAAATGCTTGCATATGGAACAGCTGTAAAATTGAAATGATGGTAAATTTTATATACCAAAATTCAAAAACGATGATTGAGGTTATCATATGCCAAAGGTAACAGTAAACGATGACTGTACAGGATGCGGTGTTTGCGTATCAACATGTCCAGTAGCTGTATTTGAAATGCAGGGAGATAAAGCAGTTCCTATAAATGAAAAAGACTGTATAGCATGTCTCCTTTGTACGACAGAATGTCCAGTAAACGCAATTACTGTAGAGGAGGATTAGAAATGTCAGATGAAAATGTAGTGTTTGTCGGTAGTAAACCAGTAATGAACTATGTTCTAGCTGTAGTAACACAGCTAAACAAAAAGGAAACAGAAAATGTTGTAGTTAAAGCAAGAGGAAGAGCTATTTCTAGAGCAGTCGACGTTGCAGAAATTGTAAAGAACAAATTTGTTCAGGATGTCAGTGTAAAGAAAATAACTACCTCAACTGAAACTATAACTAGAGATGACAATTCAAGTGCAAATGTTTCAGCAATTGAAATCACTCTTGCAAGATAAATAAAAAAATTTTTATTATTTTTAATTTAAATTACTATGGGTCTATCTAAATATTCTTTTAATAACTTCTAGGCTTATATCATAGGTCTTGTCATTAGTCTTACCGAGTTTTTGTCCAGCCTTGGATTGATCAATTTCCATAACATCTGCACCTACTATCTCTATCTTTTTTTCATTTGCATATTTGACAATTCCGTCAATGATTTTATAGATTTCAGATTCTTCAAGCCCAAGATAATCTAGGAACCTAGCTCCATTTAAAGCCTGTCTTGATCCTATATCTATATCAACAGAGATATATAAGTAAGGAGTTTTAATCTTCTCAAATACTTTTTTCAGTGACATTTCAAAGTTAGCCTTTAATCTATTCTTTGGGAGTATAGTGACACCGTCTTCCTCAAACTTTTTGTAAAATTCATAATACTCTCTTATCCTCGGATCCCTTGCATCTTTTGCTGAATTTGGCGGGTAATCAGAAACTCCTAGAACAAAGAGATTTTTTGGTAGAATTATCTTTTCATTTAATAAAAAGTAAAGAAATGAATCTGCATTATAGCTGTCTATTCTATTATAGAGATAAGGATCATCTTTGGAAAATTTAGTATTCGGATTAAATTCAATATCATGCTGTATAAGCTTTAATCTCTGAGTTGGAAGGATACCATCAAAATGACTGTCTAGCATAACGACTGATAAATTATTCTTTCCATATTTCTCAGATAATGCTTCAATGCAACCTCCAGTTCCAGAATGATCGACTCCAATCATTAAAGGCGTATCGGGTAAAACATTATTTTTTACAAATTCTTTTACTTTCACAGCATATTCTCTACACCCATCTGAATCAATAAAAGCGACAAGATTATCAACACTAACCATGAACATATCTTCTTTCTTTGGTTTCGGTATCAACCAAGATTCAACTGGTATTTTTCCGATTTTATTAAATTTTATTTCTTGGCTATCTTTTAATTTCGTTGAAACTGTATCATATGGATCATCATTACTTGTTTCAGAATTTATATTAGAAAATTTAGAAAAGATTGATTCTTCTCTCTCGTCAGGATCTAAGCTTAAACCAAATACCTTTACATTTTTCATTTTTTCACAAAGGTATTTTTTTAAATCTCCTTTTAACCTTTACTCCAAAGACTTAAATATTTATACTACTTAATAATATTGTTAATGTAGGTGTTTTGGATGCTCGATGTACCCCTGTCAAAGGTAATAAAACGTGATATAATCCTAATGAAACCAACAGACTCTGTTTCTAAAGCAGCAAAAGTAATGAGCAAGGACAATGCTAACGCAGTAGTAGTTGTAGATGAAGATGAACCTATTGGTATAGTCTCCGAAAGAGATATATTAAAGGAGGTTGTATCAAAAAAGAAAAAACCAACTGATGTAACATTGGAGTCAATAATGACATCACCAGTTGTTACTATCAGCGCCGGTAAAATGGTTAGTGATGCTTCAGAAATAATAACAAAAGAAAAAATTAGAAACTTAGTTGTAGTAGATGAAGGAGTTCCAGTAGCGATAATTACTCCAAGGGATATCTTGTCCATTACTTTTGAAGAGTGGAGATATGAATCCAATGAAGGCGTATTAGATACACCTCACCCCGAAGGGGGAATATGTGAAATCTGTGGTACTTATACTTCTGCATTAAAACTTGTCAATGGACAGTTTGTATGTGATGACTGCAAAGAAATTATGGAAGAAGAGACTTATTAGTCATATTTTGGTAAGGTGATAAAACGATTTCCTTTGCCAGAATAGACATTAAGAACTATTTTATTATTTTTATTTTATTATTAATCAATATAAGGTGGTGGTTTAATGGAAGTAAAAGAAATAATGAAACGCCCAATAAAAATAGATAAAAGTAAGAAGTTGTCAGACGCCATAAAAATAATGGAAAAGAAGGGGGTATTGAGACTTCCTGTAGTAGATGATGGGAAACTTCTTGGAGTATTAACTGCAAGCAATATAATTGAGAAAATTGGTGACCCAAGAAGTTTAGACCTAGACGTTTCGGCTTTCCACATATCTTCTTCAGTAACAAAAAACCCATATACAGTAACTCCTGATGACAATGTAAAGAAAGCACTTCAATTTTTTAGAAGTGACTATATATCAATACTACCTGTCGTCAATGGCGAAGAATTAGTAGGAATGATTACAAGAAGCCACATGTTTCCAATACTTGAATCTAAAGGCACCGTAAGTGAAGCAATGACTAAAAAGTTCAGCACCCTACACCAAGGGGAAAGAGTAATTCATGTACGAAAACAATATCTAGAAGAGGGAATGAGATACTTTACAGTTAAAGCTGGTAACAGCTATATAGGGGTAATATCTGTGAAGGATCTATTATTTGGGCTCTATAAGTTTAGAAAAAGTATTAGTGCAAAACACCACCCTGAAACATTGATTAAAGAATTTAAAGTTGAAGAAATTTTATCCAAAGGAACTGAAATGATTGATCCAAATATGCCTTTAGAATCCTTAAGAAAACAAATGACTAAAAAGACTCTATTTGCTTACCCTGTTTCAAACTCTTATAATGATGTAGCGGGATTCATTGGGCATCACGAGATGTTACTACATAGCACAATTAGATCATGATTTTGCAATAATTTTTAATATCTTACTAACTTTGTGTATATATTGAGAGACACTATCTCTCGGCCTTCCATTGAAGGCGTAAGTCCTGAGAAGATATTAATCAATTGATGATGGACGATTTCCAATGGAAGCATTATGAGAACACAGGCATATAAGGCTGTGTTTGATGGAAGTCCAATATCTTGGTGAAATTTAGGTGAACACATTCCAATTCCTAATTTTATTAATTGCGATCGCACTCCGGTTGATCCTGCCGGAGGCTACTGCTATTGGGATTCGACTAAGCCATGCGAGTCAAGGTGTCTTCGGACGCCGGCATACGGCTCAGTAACACGTAGGTAACCTACCCT
>LNGD01000033.1 GCA_001587675.1 Candidatus Methanofastidiosum methylothiophilum | reverse complement strand
GCCAATAGCTATAATGGTCACTAATAAGGATGTTGATTCATCTTCTTATGAAAAAATAAAGGGCATCTTTAGACCAGGGCATGCGGATTATACTTATTTCAAGAAGTTTGGGATATATGATTATCGGGGTGGAGGAAGAGCCTCAGGCAGAGAAACAGTTGCACGAGTTGCAGCAGGTGCCGTTGCTAGAAAAATCCTAGAAAAGGAGATCAAGGGATTTGAGCTTTTTTCTTACACCAAAAGAATTGGTCAAATAGAACTTAATAAAATTAATTTGGATTCTCTAAAAAAAGAAGGAATAATTAAAGATAGATTATGGTGCCCTGATAAATCAATTTCTGAACAGATGGCCCAACAAATCTTAAAGGCAAAATCTGACGGTGAATCAGTTGGGGGGGTCGTTGAAATAATCGCTAAGAATGTTCCAGCAGGTCTAGGGGACCCAGTATTTGATAAGCTTGAGGCTGATATCGGAAAAGGACTTCTTTCTATCGGCGCTGTCAAAGGAGTTGAGTTTGGCGGTGGATTTGATTTGGCTAAATTATTAGGATCAGAAAGTAACGATGCGATAAATTCTAAAGGATTTGAATCAAATAGGGCCGGAGGGATTCTTGGAGGAATATCAAACGGAGAGGACATAATTGCAAGAGTGGCAGTGAAACCAATACCTTCAATTTCCAAAACCCAAAATACTATTGACATCAGTGGGAAAGAACAGACAATTAATATTCAGGGGAGGCATGATCCATGTGCTATCCCACGAATTAATCCAGTATGCGAAGCGATGGTAGCAATAACTATTTTAGACCATTTACTTATCCAGAAAGCCATAGGGGGAATAAGATGACTGCAATAGGGATAATTGGTGGCACAGGTAAATTAGGAAGTCTTTTCAAAAAGATATTTGAAGATGAAGGATTTCAAGTACTTGTTTCTTCAAGGTCCACTGCTCTTTCTAAGGAAGAACTTATCAGAAAAAGTGATGTAGTGATTGTATCCGTTCCCATTGAGTCTACGATTGCAGTAATTAGAGAGATAGCACCTTTTATGAGCGAAAGAAAAATCCTAATGGACCTGACTTCACTAAAGGTAGGCCCTATTAATGAGATGTTAAAGTCAAAGGCAGACGTTTTAGGTGCGCACCCTCTTTTTGCACCGTCAATAGGTGATATTCGTGGCCAGACAATAATTTTGTGTCCTGAACGTATAACGAATAAGGCTCATTATCAAAATATCCTTTCTACTCTTGAAAAACGGGGTGCACATCTCCTTGAAATGTCTGCTGAAGAACATGATAAAATGATGGCAGTAATTCAAGGATTAACGCATTTTTCTGCAATTGTATTGTGCCATTCCCTTAAAGATTTGGATTTTGATGTAAGAAAAAGTTTTGAATGCACAAGTCCTGTTTATAGATTGACCCTTGATATGGCGGGCAGGATATTGAATCAAGAACCCAATCTTTATGCAGACATATCCCTTTTAAATCCTAAAACCCCAGAAGTGTTATCACAGTACATTAAGACAGCTGAAGCATTATTCAAGAGAATTGAAGAAAAGGATAGGTCGGGATTTATTCAATTCTTTGAAGAAGCCTCTGAATACTTAGGTGATTTCACTGAAAAAGCTGAAAAGGAAAGCAATCTATTGATCAAAAGGATGGTGGAGGAAGAATGAAGGTATCAACGTTAGGGCCAAAAGGAACTTTTTGTCATGAAGCCTCTTTATTATTTGGTGCAGAAGAAATTGTTTTCAAGCGAAGCATTTGGGAAGTATTTAATGCAATTGAAACTCACGAGTCGGAGGGGGGAGTTGTTCCAGTTGAGAACTCTTTGGTAGGGGGAGTATCCCAGACCCTTGACAGTCTTATTGAATTTGATATTAAAATCACAAAGGAGTACCTCTTACCTATCCATCATAATCTTGCATGTTGGGGTGATTTAGAGGATATAGAGGTCTTATACTCTCACGTCTTAACTCTTTCACAATGTGAGAAATTTGTTAGGAATCACTTGCCTAAAGTCCAAATACATGAAACTGCATCTAACGCAATCTCAGCGATAGAACTTTCCAATAGGAAGGATAAGAGATATGCAGCTTTAGTTTCTGAGTTTGCAGCTGAATTGTATGATTTAAAAATAATAAAAAAAGATGTTCAGGATGAAAAGTTAAACTTCACAAGATTTTTTGTAGTTGGAAACCAAAGCACATTGCCAACAGGAAAGGACAGGACGAGCATTGTAGTATCACCAAGTGTCAATAGGCCAGGTGTTTTATATTCCATCATAAAACCATTTTACGATGCCGGAATTGACCTTACAAAAATAGAATCCAGACCTTCTAAGAAAAAGATGGGCGAATACATTTTTTTCATTGACTTCAAAGGTCACACTAAAGATAAGAAAATAAGCCAGACTTTAAACGAACTATCTTCAATATTTACTGTTAAAGTACTTGGTTCTTATCCTAGAGCCTATTAATTTACTATTCCTTTTTATTAGTTTCAAGAAATCCGCAACTCCAACTGAAATCTATTTAAGTATTATTTATCTTAAATTAGAGCTATACGGTGGGATAATTTGAAAAGAAATATAAAATATGGAATTATTTTAATTGCAATAATTTTATTTGCACTATACATGTTCTGGCCAACGATAAATCCGTTCATTCCCGATAATCCAAATGTACTAAATGTTGTTTTATCAAATAATGATCGGATACTTATAATGGCGCCTCACCCAGATGACGAATCTGTCGCAACTGGAGGGCTTATACAAAATGCTTTAGATAAAGGAATCCCAGTTCATGTCGTTTTTTTGACCTATGGTGATTTTAATGTGTGGTCATATACAGTATATGAGAAAATTCCTATGCTTACTCCAAGTCAGGCATTAGAACTAGGTGAAATTAGGCACCAAGAAGCCCTAAATGCTATTAAGGAACTTGGACTCTCGGAAAAGGATGTTACTTTTCTTGGATATCCTGATTACGGAACTTCTGAGATTCTATACTATCATTGGGGAAATAACGCTCCTTATTCAGGTATTCTAACTAGAAAAACAGAAGTACCCTACTCGACAGCTTTAAGCCCCGGAGCCCCATACAAAGGGGAATCGATAATGAAAGACATTGAATCAGTTATTAATGATTTCAATCCTACAAAAATTTTTGTTTCCCATCCAGATGATTATCATCCAGATCATAGAGCAATGTTTGTGTTTACGACAGTTTCTTTGTGGGAGATGGGAAGAGAAGTTGAGATTTATCCATATCTAGTACACTATAGAAATTGGCCACTACCTCTAGGTTACTATCCAAGCTACTTTTTAGATCCACCATCCTAAAAAGTAGCTTGGATAGTAACCTAGAGGTAGTGGCCAAGCTACTTTTTAGATCCACCATCCTATGACGATGGGATAGTTTGGAAAGAACTGCCAATGAGTTCTAGAGATGCCCAGACCAAATTTTCTGGGATAAAAAGTCATGTGACGCAGTACGAATCAAATAAAAAATATTTAGATTCATTTATCCGAACAAATGAAATTTATGGAAATTTTGAGGACGTTCCTTTAGGCATTGATCTAGTTGATATTTCCTTGGACAAGAATGAAATCCAAGAGTCACCCCCTTCGGAATTTAACGATAGTCAAAAGGATGCATTTGTTAGAATTGAAGCCCAGTCCGCTAAAATTGAAAATAATAAACTTGTTCTTAATTATGTCCTTTCAGAGCCTTTTGGGGAAAGAATTGATATATTCATCTACGTTTATGGGTATAGATATGACAAGGAATTTTCTAAAATGCCAAAAATAAATATTAAAGTCGACCTCAATGATTATGTGGTATACGATCAGAAAACACCTATTTCTAAGGAAAACTTCGAAGTCAAAAAAACACCAACTGAAATTACCGTCAAAATTCCACTAAAAACAATAGGCAACCCCGATAAGATACTTTTTAGCGCTAGAACATCAACAGGACTTCTTTCGCTTGATCTTATGCCATGGAGAATTGGAATCTTAGATAAGGGATAGTTAATGAAAGGTAGTGCTAGATTAGAGTCAATTGATGAATTTAGAGGATTTGCAATACTCTTGATGGTTATTGCTAACTTTCTTGCTAGGTCAAACACTGTCCCCTCTTGGCTAAAGCATGCACCCGATATAGGCTTTACAGTTATCGACATTATAGCGCCTCTATTTATCTTTGCAATTGGATTAACTTACGGCCTATCCTTTAGAAAAAGAGTTGAGAGAGAAGGTGAATTTAAAACAATAAATCATTTCTTTACTCGATACATGGCACTTGTTGGAATTGGATTTTTTCTAACTGCTATGGGTAATCTAACAGGAGTATACCAGGAAATATCCTACTGGGGATTATTACAGGCAATAGGAACTGCTGGATTATTGGCTTTGATTTTTATTAGGTATTCTTCAAGAATAAGAATAATTCTTGGATTTTTAATATTAGTTTTTTACCAATATATGCTTGATAGTTATTGGCTTCAAGATGTATTAAGCTCTTCTCATGGAGGGATTATGGGGGCTCTTTCTTGGGGGGCTATGTTAATTATGTCAACAGCAATAGCAGATTACTATCATGGGGTAGAAACCAAGAATAAATATCTTTTGTTATCCTTATTTATTCTTGTTATAGGCATAGCCTCTTTATTGTTTATACCGATAAGTAAGAATAGAGTATCCTTAAGCTATGTTTTGATTTCTATAGGGATAAGTGCTTTAGTATTTGAATTATTTGATATCCTGATTGAAGGCAAGTATATGAGACTGCCAGTACTGCCCTCGTGGGGGAAGAATCCTCTCTTTCTATATATCTTACACATTTTTGTTTTAGGGCTTTTTGTCGTGCCACATTATAAATTTTGGTATACCGGGGCTCCAATATGGCTTTTAATTATCGAATTGTTATCGGTCTTAGGAATACTAAGCTGGATTGGGGTGTACCTTGATTCTAAAAAAATATACTTCTCCTTGTAAAAAAATAATTAAGAATTATTTAATGTCCATTCTGGAGATTTTGGGGGTTTGAACTTAATAGTTCTCTCCATTTTTCATCGGTCAATCTGTCATCCATAGGATGCTTAAACTCATAGTATGTCATAACAGGGCCAACACCGAGGAATATTTTCCCATTAGGGGTCATGTAAGCAACAACTATTAACTCAACGTATCCGACTCCTTCCTCAAGAACTTTACCTGTATTGCCCTCTGTATGGACATCAGCAATTATAGTTGTCTTTTTTGCATCATCTTCAACACTGTAAATAACACCGTTCAACTCATCTCCAAAATCTTTGATGAATCTATAGTCTTCTTCAGTAAGATTTTCTCCATTTAGTTCTTTTTTGGATATATCAATTAATCTTTCAAGGATTTTCTCGAGATTTTGGAGTCTGTACCTTGAACTATCATCGAGGACACCCATATCGTCCAAACCTTTATTTGTCATCTTAGTTAGAGCAAGAAGTCTGTTATAAAATTCAGGTACAGGTTCAACATATCCTGTGATCTTTTCCTCTTCTTCAGGGGGCATGGCTGAAGTTTCCCTTGCAGTATAGCTCTGTTTTGCGTAAAGTATGGTGTCATGTCTAAGTTCGGTCCAAGAAGCCAAACTAGTTGTTAATTCTTTATCCTGCCAAGCTTCAGTTTGCATAAAGGTAGGGTAGCCATCTCCATATTCCGAAATCAAAGATTTTAGAGAATATAATAATGACCAGTAAAGATTTTTATTCCAATCCTCTGAGGAAAATGAGTCAAATTCTTTTTTTAATAGTGAAGTCTGAACTTCATAGTCCTTGTAATTAGAATCATTTAGGTAATCCAAATGGTACTTTGCTCTTTCTGAGCCTAAAATATACATTACATCAAGACCTCTTGGAAATCCTCTTATCTTCCTACCTGCGCCAGAAAACACCATTGTGAAAGGTTCAACATTTTCTTTACCTAGATATTCCCCAGTATAAGTTCCTACGAGATTTGAAAACATGTAAGAGTCTGGGATGAATCTTTGGCCCATAAATCTAAATCCTTTTGTGACCTCAAGGCACTGATCAGCCTGTTCAGGTGAAAATGGAGGTAACAAGTTACAGTTGCCAGTTCCCCCATATATCTTGGGTGGTGAATTCTCTGCAAGTTTTGTTTTTATTTTACTGAGACTCTCGTCATTCAACATAGTTGGATTGAATTTGCCATTAAAAACTGAACTCAATACTTCGACATATTCGTATGGACCAAGGTCATCTGAAAAACCAACGTAGAATGCAGTAACATTGTAGATTCTCTCCCATTTCTGAATTAAGTTGCTGTCTTGTGCCAAGTAGTATGCGATAAGTGAAGCTTCAATTGTCTGAATCTTTGCATCATAAGTAGATATTAAAGCCTTGCATGGAGGGATATCTGGGCAAGGCGCTCCTTTTTGTACCTGGTCAGTCCCTTTTAACAGCATTGACATCCTGCCATACCACATCAAAGCCTTGAAATAATTCTTTAGTTTCTCCGACCTTGTGTAATGGCCCCTAGGCACATATTGAGAATAATCTTCAATATATACGAAAAGAGGCGATTCTGAAAACCCTTCATGTTTTTCTATAAGTTTAAGTTCACGGTCAACATCTTGTTTAGCAAAATTCGGTATGGAAAATGAGTATTTTACCAGATCTTCTTTTTTGAAATAGTAATCATTACATTCCCACTCTTCTTTATATGGGCAAATTTGATCCTTTTTAGGAGAAAGAAGTGATAGTGCAACTGAGAAAAATATTACATTTCGTTTTGAAGCTTCTTTTAAATCTCCATCCATTGAGTTATACTCTTGAATAGATTTTTCTTGAAGAGATTTTGAGATCTCCCATATAGATTCATAGAACTCCCTTTCTTCAATCTGCCTAAGTGTTTCGTCAAATTGAATATGGTAAACATGTAGTAGGGAGTCTGTTGTTATAAAAACTGGCATCCCATAACTCTTAATAGCTTCATAGGGAGTTACTATATTTTCTTCTTTTTGATTGAAAGAATTTTTTATGATTACAAATCCATTTTTTCCAAGTGAGAATAATTCATTCTCATTAAGCCTTAGTTTTGACTTGACTTCGTCATAATTTGTTATTAATTTTTCATTTAGAGGGAGTGTATACTGTGGGGCATTAACTTTGATACTAATTGGGTTTGCGGTGTAGTATTGATAAAAATCTTTATTTTCATTTTTTATATTACCTAATTCTAAATCTTTTAGACCTTCAGATTTTTTCTTTTCCATATCAATCTCTCCAATTGAACATCCTGCTAGCAAAATTGTAATAATTAAACTGATTGAAATAATTTGTATTTTCATCTTTATTATATAAAATAATTAAATATAAATATGTTTTTATATAATTGAATATATTTTGAAGTGAAACTAACCCAAAACATTTAAATATCGATTTTGATTTTGTGGGTTAAGGGCAGTTAGCTCAGTCTGGTAGAGCAGTAGACTCTTAATCTACGGGTCAGGGGTTCGAATCCCTTACTGCCCGCCAATAACTTTTCTGGCGGTTTTATATTTATTAAACTCTCTAAATACGAGCTAATTTTTAGGGCCATATATCTAATGATTTATTAGACATGCCCATATGCAGATATGAATTCTTCTCTAGAAATCCCAACTTGTCGACATATGATTCTCAAAGTAGAGCTTTTAATCTTCTCATGATTTGGCATAGTCAGCGGAGTTTTAGTGCCATCTTCGTTATCCCTAATCATGGAGATATGATTCCCTTCTCTGACAACTACAAATCCAAGTAATTCAAAAGTTTTGATTACTTTCCTAATTGGTGCGTCTACTGGAAATTTAGTCAACTAAACTACCACTTCTGCAATAAAAGTTTCTATAATATCTTCCTCAACAAAAGCATCCTTCCCAAATGTTTCGATGTGGAACTGAATTGCAGATTTAACGTTCGCTAAAGCTTCTTCGTAAGTATTTCCTTCTCCGACTATTGCACCCTTTAGGCCAATAGGATAAGCTACATATCCGTCAATATGCCTTTCAACAATTATTTTTATCTGTTCCATTTTTTCAACTCTGGTCGTCTACTCTACTTATTAAATTGATAATCTAAAGTTAAAATGTCTTTCTGTTAAAATACTTTACCATATACTAGAATTATAATTAGACCATATTACTTTTTCTCTTTGCCTAAAGATTGTCCCAGAGGTCATCTTCTTCATTGTCCCATATTTCTTTTAATTCAGGATCCATGGCAAAGATATTGTTTGATCTTAACGCATCGATCATTATATCCTCTAGCTTATTTATCCGCACTTCTAGCTTGTGCAGCTTTTTATCAAAAATTTCCTCAACTTGCAAGACCCTCACCTAGCCAACAATATAATGTATTTGTATATATAAAATCCCTTACTACCTGCCAATAACTTTTCTGGCGTTCATTAAACTAATCGCCACAAATACTATTCTTATAATAAAAATCCCTGGCGAAAAATATCCATATTGAAAAGATAGTCAATAGCATTTATTAATATCAATATGAATCCTATTATTAACATAAGATAAATGATATGCTTTTTCATATTAAATCCTGTATTAATTTTTCCGTAGAAGAATGCTCCCCATAACTACCCCAATAGCAATTCCTCCTCCGATGTCAACAGATAAATCCATGGCGATATCTTTTACTAAAATTCAATAATAATTCCAAGAAATAATCCTAAGGCAAACCCTAAACCAGCACCTATTTCTAGTTTGTTCATTCCGCACCGCATTACTTATTAAATAAGATTATTTAAAAATACATTAAGGGGCCATCACGATATACGGCAACAAATAATCAAAATATTATAGCTGATCTATGCCCTTTTTATGCCTTCTTTTAGTATTTCTATGTCTTTTTTTACTTTTCTATAGTTTATCTTTGTTAATACCGAAATTTCGTTTGCATCAAGAAAGCCTTCATGTCTTTTTACCATTTCTATAACCTTTGTATCCATATTTTCACCCTATACAAAAAGACTAATTATTATACTATATGTTTTAAGAAAGGGGGAAAAAGTATTTAGTTTTAAAATATAAAAAAAATCGTTATCTTTGAAAGAATTTCTTTTTATTCTTGATAAATTAGTTATAATAATATATGATTTGTTTAGCTATTTTAACATTATTTTGATTTATTTTTAATAGTTAAAATCTAAATCGAGTTTAAAATATTCTCTTATATTCACTATTGATTATCAATATTGTATTATTTATTGCTAACCAATAACCTTATATATTAATGTCAATATAGTTTCTATTGTCAATCAACATTGACAAAACCCTATCCTATAGTAGGGATCTTGGAGCAGATTCCCTGCATATAAAACTCCAATTACGATGAAGGGGGAGAAATCCCCCCGAGTATTCCAATTTTTTATAAGAATATACGTTAATCGTCTATTCTATTGACGTAATAATACGTCAATTTTATCTGTAAACACCGAAAAGTTTATATATGATTGACTTAAAATATGTTTGTTTGAGTATATTATTTTTTAGTAATATCTACTAGAAAGTATATATTCAAGCAAATAAAAAATGGAGGAAAAATAATGTCTGGAATTGGATATTTTGGTCCAAAGAGAAAGCCTGGCTACGAAGAGCAGCCTTCAATAAACCCTAGCTTCTTGAAGCTAAGACTGCCATTCTACCACTACCCAATCGAGTACCAGGACTTTATCCAAGGAATGATTTTGGCATGTGTACCACTAGGTATTACAAGTATTATGCAATCTGCACTGAACTTCCCAATCGAAGTAGCAGTTCTAATGGTAATGTTAAACAACTTTTTCTACTTGTGGCACACATCCTTTGGTGACCCATCAATTGCGGGTTGGATTACTCCTGGTATCCCAATCTATACCGCCTACTATGAGACATTCTCAAAGGATATAGTTGGCCCAACAGGAGTTTACATAGAAAGAACACAGGCTCTTATTGCAGCTCAGTTAGTATTGGCCGTGATTTTCTTAATACTTGGTCTTACAGGACTAGGTTCAACATTTGTCGAGAGAATCCCAACATCAATCACAGCAGGTATTCTTCTAGGATCTGGTATCGCATCCGTAGAAAGAATCTTCAACCCAGCACAGCCATTCGTTAAAGACTTACCTATATCTTTCTTAGTTTCTGCAGCTTTGTCACTGTTCTTGCTGTTCTCTAAACGAGCAATCGCCTGGAGAAAGAGGAACAAAATATTAGCATGGATTGGTGGATTCGGTATAGTACCAGGATTCGCTATTGGATACATCCTAGGTCTTATAACTGGAGAAATAAAGCTTGATCTGGCAAAAGTTACTTCAAAACTAATAATTGACATGCCATTTGACAGAATGATTAATGAAGTATCTGTATTTGGAGTAGGTATGCCATCAGCCATAATGTTTGGGTCTGGATTTGCAGTAGCACTTGTTGCATACATCATTGCATTCGGAGACTTCATTGTCTTAAAGGCATTGATCAAACAAGCTGACGAAGCAAGACCAGATGAAAAACTAGTTGTACCAATTGGAAGATCACACATAATCTGTGCATTAAGAAACTTTGCTGAAGGTCTCTTCTTACCCTACCCACCATTCCTTGGTCCACAGTGGACTGGAGGACAGGCATTGGTCGTACAGAGATATATGCACTCAACACCAGAGCAGGAATACACATACTGGGGAGGGGCTACAAGCATCTTCTGGGGTATGAGCATTGCATTAATGTTAAACCCAGTAGTGCAGATAATGTTGCCCGCAAAGAACATTGGACTTGGTCTTACTCTCTTAATCCAGGGTTACCTATGTTCATATCTTGCAATGGAAATGTGTGAAAACAATATCCAGAGAGCTATTGCAGGTATAATGGCCGGAGCTTTGATCATGGCTAACTACGTTGCACTTTGGAAGCCAATATTTGGAATGTACAGTTCATTCTTCTCCGCACCAGCAATGGGTCTACTCGTGGGTATAGTTCTCCACATATTAATTGAAAGAGAACCTGGCGCACCAAAGAAGAAGAAATAAATAATTTAATATTTTTATTTTTTATATTTTTAAGATTAATTTTATTATAGACAGTATCTTTTTATGCAAACTCTTATAAACTTTTTAAATGTGTTACTGCTAAGGGATATTAATGGTTACTGTTAAAATTTCTAAAAGAAAAAGAATGCGATCAAAGGTATATCTTAAAAGAAGCGTTCCCTTTTTTATAGTAAGTATTATAATTGTAGTTGGAGGGCTTCTTTTAATTAGTAATTTGCTTAAGGGGAAATCTTATGTAGGGACTGTTCAATGGATATGGTTCATTGGATCCTTCTTAGCATCACAGTATATTAATTTAAAGTATGTAGTGGAGAAATGATGGTATGGAACTCGCTGATATATTTAGATATGTGCTCTTGCTAATTATTGGAGTATTAATACTTAATGCATACGTAAAAGGGCAGGTTTCTCTAAGAAATTTGATAATCTCTATAATCCTATGTGCAGTAGTATATTTTATAGTTGCAAGACCTGACAAGTACTAAGATGGGATTAACGATGAAAATTCTTACTAAAAAGAAAATTATGCTGGCGCCATGGCTTGCCCAAATTGAAGATGGGCCTATACTAGATTCTTTTAATAGCGTTAAAGCAGAAAAGGAAGTCTTTGAAGTATATAAACCAGTTAAATTGGGTAACCACCTTTACTATAGTGCATTATATTACTTAAAAAAACTAACAAAGCAGGAATTATCTAAACTTGTTATAGTTGATGAAAAGGGCAATATATTAAAAGATAAAGAAAAAGCTTACAAGGTAAGTTTAGCATTAAATATATTTACTAGATCAATACCATCAGAGAACATTAAGTTCATAATGAGAAATATTGAGGAAATTGACGATGTTAAAAGATTTAAATCTAAAGCGGATTACTATATACCTACAGCTAAATTATTTTTATCAAAAAAGGATGCAGAGACCCTAGAAAAATCTTTTTCAGATTTTTACCAGCACGAGCATAAAGCAAGAGTATTACTAGCTAACTTTGTAGATGGGCTTAAATCCATAGGGCAATGTGATTATATTGATTACAAATTTCTAACCGATATCTTTGACGATTACATAAAAGCAGGTTTTGAAAGAGTGAAATCCAAGGAGAGTATAATGAAATACATTGAACTCATGAAGGACGTTAAAAAATCCTTCAGGCATCGTGAAGATGAATTCTTGGATACTGAAGCTGGTTCATACTATATGTTAGATAGAATTGAGGTTTATATCCGAAAAGAAATTAAATACTTAGAACTAAAATATGAACCAATAAGACAATATTTGTCTAGGAATATAGCTGAAGATGAAGTAAAAATTTTAATGGATTATTTCAACAAAAATATTTAGTTTTTTATATTTAATTATAGTAAATATCTCTACTTATAATATTTTAGGTAAAACTAAAAAATCTAATTTTATCCTAAGTTTTTTTCTAATATATTTATAATAATGGTTTTATATTTTAAAATTCTGTTATATTTATTATCTTTTAAATTATATTATATAAAATATTCTATTTTACTATTCAATTATACATTTATAGAAAACCTTATATATAATTTTATTTAAGATAAATTGGTTTACCTAAAATAAATAGGTTAACCTAAAAAATGGAGGAAAAATAAATGTCAGGAATAGGATATTTTGGTCCAAAGAGAAAGCCTGGCTACGAAGAGCAGCCTTCAATAAACCCTAGCTTCTTGAAGCTAAGGCTGCCATTCTACCACTACCCAATCGAGTACCAGGACTTTATCCAAGGAATGATTTTGGCATGTGTACCACTAGGTATTACAAGTATTATGCAATCTGCACTGAACTTCCCAATCGAAGTAGCAGTTCTAATGGTAATGTTAAACAACTTTTTCTACTTGTGGCACACATCCTTTGGTGACCCATCAATTGCGGGTTGGATTACTCCTGGTATCCCAATCTATACCGCCTACTATGAGACATTCTCAAAGGATATAGTTGGCCCAACAGGAGTTTACATAGAAAGAACGCAGGCTCTTATTGCAGCTCAGTTAATATTGGCCGTGATTTTCTTAATACTTGGTCTTACAGGACTAGGTTCAACATTTGTCGAGAGAATCCCAACATCAATCACAGCAGGTATTCTTCTAGGATCTGGTATCGCATCCGTAGAAAGAATCTTCAACCCAGCACAGCCATTCGTTAAAGACTTACCTATATCTTTCTTAGTTTCTGCAGCTTTGTCACTGTTCTTGCTGTTCTCTAAACGAGCAATCGCCTGGAGAAAGAGGAACAAAATATTAGCATGGATTGGTGGATTCGGTATAGTACCAGGATTCGCTATTGGATACATCCTAGGTCTTATAACTGGAGAAATAAAGCTTGATCTGGCAAAAGTTACTTCAAAACTAATAATTGACATGCCATTTGACAGAATGATTAATGAAGTATCTGTATTTGGAGTAGGTATGCCATCAGCCATAATGTTTGGGTCTGGATTTGCAGTAGCACTTGTTGCTTACATCATTGCATTCGGAGACTTCATTGTCTTAAAGGCATTGATCAAACAAGCTGACGAAGCAAGACCAGATGAAAAACTAGTTGTACCAATTGGAAGATCACACATAATCTGTGCATTAAGAAACTTTGCTGAAGGTCTCTTCTTACCCTACCCACCATTCCTTGGTCCACAGTGGACTGGAGGACAGGCATTGGTCGTACAGAGATATATGCACTCAACACCAGAGCAGGAATACACATACTGGGGAGGGGCTACAAGCATCTTCTGGGGTATGAGCATTGCATTAATGTTAAACCCAGTAGTGCAGATAATGTTGCCCGCAAAGAACATTGGACTTGGTCTTAC
>LNGD01000032.1 GCA_001587675.1 Candidatus Methanofastidiosum methylothiophilum | reverse complement strand
GTAATTCAAAGATTTAGAAGCTATTGATATCTCTTATACAGGAAGTATATTAAAGCTGCAATAAGAGTCCCGAAACCATAAAACGGGACATTTTTTGTTTCTCTGTAATATGTGTAAACATTGTCATCAAAAGACCCGAATGTAACGTATCTCTTGTTCTTATTTGTGAAGCTGTCAACTGCAGAAACATAGGATCCTGCTTTTGCCTGGCCAATAAATTTCCCATCTCCTTTTATGATAGAGAATGTTCCATCCATAGATCCAAGAAGTATAAAAAGTTCATTTCCTTCTTTGTAGGAATAAATGTCCTTTACTTCCTTTTCAACTTTGTAGTTCCATATCTTATTTAGCGAATAATCGTAGCTTTCTAAATTTCCCTTTCCATCTGCCAAAAGTATCATATTGCCAGTATCATGCCCAGTTATCAAATACTCGTCCATGCCCTTCTCGAACAATTTGTTTCCATCCTTATCAAGGACATAATATCCTCTTGTTAAAACTAATATCGATGGATGTCCCTGGTAGTTAAACGGAATAGTTCCCCATACAACTGAGTTACTTTGATTTTTCCACAACAGATTAAGCTCGCTATCAAAGACATAAACGTAGTTTCCAAGTCCACCTGTTATTATTTCAGGCTTTTTGTCACCAGTTAGGTCATGGATGCTTAGATTCATGATCCTGTTAGATGTGCTGTAATTTGCTATCTCTTCTAGATCCTTAAACACCCGGATATAAGTAGAGCCGGTAATAACTTCATTTTTCCCATCTCCGTCAATATCTGAAATTTTTACCTTTAGAACATCGCCTGAATCAGGGAACATCTTTACTACCTCTCCTTTGTTGGAGATGAAGTAAATCTTTGTATCAGTTGCAGCACAGACTGCATCAAGCTTTCCGTCCCCGTCAATATCTCCTATATCAAGGGCTCTTACTTCATATGGCATTTTAGCCTGCCATACAATCTCACCCGATAAATCAAAAACAGTAACATATCCCGGATTTCCACAGCATCCTGACGCCACAACTATCTCAGGTATCCCGTCTCCTGTGAAATCCCCGTGCAGGATTTCCCAGACATTTCCCCCTAGATTATGGACCCATAATTTATCAATGTATTCTTCTCCGTAAGCAGAAGGAATTAATAGCCCAAATATAACAAAAATTGCCAAAAGAATTTTTTTCATTTTTAATCCTCCTCAAAATAATGATATTAAATATGGCAGCGCATAGAGTGTTCCAATTGTTCCGCCAATATTTGTGAATGCAACAACGAGGATAATCCTTGTTACCCTGTTGTTCCAAAGGTCTCTTAACCCGTTAATATTATTTAGCTCTTCAAAATCTTTAATAGTTGGTTTTCTGTATTTTAATTCTGATAACCCTGCAAACCATCCTGATGCAAGCGTCGGGTGAAGGGTAGTGATTGGTGCAGCAAGAAATGCAACAAGGATTGAAATTGGATGGGCAAATGCCGCCGCAGCACCGATAGCAGCCGTTGTCCCGGTAACAACTATCCACATTAGCATAACCTTCAAAGTAAAGTCAACTCCTTTATCAAAAAATCCGTATATGACTAAACCAAAGAAGATTATGGGGATAAGGTAACCAATGTATTTTAGGACACTTCTTTTTTGTACCAGAGTTTCAAGATCTTTAATCGTTTCGTTTATAGTCCTTTTATTTAACTCATTTAGAGCTGATATGATACCCTCCATATGTCCTCGGCCTACAACAGCTACAATCTTTTTACCCTTACTTTGGATTATTTTTGAAGCAATATATCTATCACGCTCATCAATTAAAGTTTCTTTGACAGATGGAATTTCTTTTGAGAGCTCATTTAATAACTCATTTACAATGTCTTTGTCCTGAAGTTTTTCAATGATATCCTCTTCTTCAGCTTCTTCAAAGAATCCTAGGAATACACCGAACATGAGCTTTAGTTTTTCCTTGATGCTCATCTTGTTCCATGCTCTCTTTAACGTCAACTGTATATCTCTATCAATAAGTGAAATCTGTATTTTGTTCTTTTCTGCAACTGTTATGGCCTCAATAAACTCAGAACCCGGCTTGACACCAAACTTATCACCAAGCCTTTTTTGGTAGTTCG
This sequence comes from Candidatus Methanofastidiosum methylothiophilum, assembly GCA_001587675.1. GTDB lineage: Archaea > Methanobacteriota_B > Thermococci > Methanofastidiosales > Methanofastidiosaceae > Methanofastidiosum. The sequence continues at coordinate 11,920 of LNGD01000032.1, read as the reverse complement.
ATAATAGGATATTAATTAGGAATAGGAAAACTTTTCCTTGCTTTATAATATCGATAACATTTGTATCTTCCCATTTTTTTAAATTTTTAAGAGCTTCAAACCTGCTTTGGCAAAGCTCAACACCAACGACGTCGGGATTTTCATTTTCTATTACTTTTCTAACTTCTTCTACACTTTCTTTAGATATGTGTACAGTTCCTACTATTATTACTTCTTTACCGTCAATTTTTACTGTTTCTTTTGTCATCTTCTCTACATTTTGATTTTTGATTTACTTTTAAATATTACTAATATATATTATATTGAAATTTGTAATATCGGTGTTAAACGTAAAATATGGAAAGGAATTTTTTTTCACTATTTTCCATTTTTTTTTCTATATCTTTATATATATTAATGTAATATTATAATTGATTAATCGAAGATTTACTTTCTCTAAAGCGTGTTACCATGGAAGCATCCAAAAATACAATAAAGAAAAATAAGAATGACATAAAATACATCGATTATCTACAAAACACCGAGCCGTATAATCCAGTATACGCATACCCCAATCTTTCGGTAAATAGAGATGGGATTATTGTATATGCCGATAGAAACGTTTCAAGGATACTTGGTTATACTAAAAGTGAGCTTATTGGAATGGAAGCAACAAATATTTACGTCAACACTATAGATAGGGAAATTTTGTTAAAAGAATTGTATACTAAAGGCTCAATTCAAGATTATAGCGTCACATTGAAAAGAAAAGACGGTAAAGTAGTACAGTGTCAACTCGAAATGTCAATTTTTAAGGACAGTTATGGAAAAGTTCTTGGTCACACAGGCATTCTAAAAGATATTAAATTTGAAAAAGATCTTAGATTAAAAATTGAAAAAGAAAATCAAAAACTTTTTTCTGTTTTGGAGCAGCTACCTGTCTACGTTTGTCTATACGATAAAAGACGCAATATAATATATGCCAATAAATATTTAAGAAACAGATTTCAAAAATTTAAAAATAAAAAATGTTATCAAATATTTTATGGAAAAAATGCGTCATGTGAAAAATGCCCAGTTATGAATGTATTTACCAGTAATTCTCCAATGATTTACGAAAAGACTCAAATTGATGGCAGGACTTATCAAATTCACGATTATCCATTTTTAGGTATAGATGGGGATAAATATGTTTTAGAGCTTGGGATTGACATTTCTGATAAATCAATAGCTGAAAATAATTTAAGATCAGCTAATGAAACTCTTGATATTATTAATAAAGTGCTAAGACATGACATATTGAATGACCTCACAGTAGCTTTGAATTACTTTGACTTGATAAAAACAGAAGACCAAACAATTAAGAATAAAATAATGCAAACTATCTCAAAATGTGTCGACCTTATTGAAAAGACAGGAGAGCTTGAAAAGGCATTCAACAAGAAAATAAATTCAAATGATGTTAAACTTTTCGATATTAACTTAAAGATAGCCGAGCTTGTCAAGCATTATCCAGAAATAAATATCAATACTCTTTGCAGATGTAAAATACTTGTGGATGAATCTATCACGACAGTATTTGATAATATAATAAGAAATGCAAAAATACATGGAAAAGCGAATAATATAAATATTACTCTAAAAAAAGAAGGAAATAATTGTGAAGTATGGATATCTGACGACGGGATAGGTATACCAGATGAATATAAAGAAAAGATTTTCAATGAAGGATTTAGTCAAGGGCCAAATAGAGGGTCCGGACTTGGGTTATATATTTCCAAAAAAATACTTGAAAGGCAAGGCGGAAATATAAAAGTAATTGACAATAAGCCAAGGGGCAGTATATTCATTTTAACTTTTATGAGTGAGGAAGCCAATGAAATCTGCTAAAAATAAGATTGACACTCAAAATTTTGATGCTATTAAGGATTGGTACAATTTTGCTGTAGAAAATGCGATAGATATTATATTTATCCAGGATAGTAATGGAAAAATAACTTACGTTAATCAAACTGGTATTAACGAAAGCGGTTATTCCGAAGAAGAATTATTAAATATGAATCCTACCCAATTAGTTCCTCCTGAATACTATAAATTAATGGAAGATCTACAAATCAAGAGATTGAGCGGAAACATGGAAACTCTACACTATGATATGGAATATCTTAAGAAAGATGGGAAAAGGCTCCCCGTTAGAGTCAGCTCTTCTCCAATTATAAAAGATGGAAAATTGGAAGGCGTAATTCACATTGTTAGGAATATTTCTGAAATTAAAAAAACTGAAAAAATTTTATCTTTTTACTCTGAACTTATTTTAAAATTATGTGGGATTAACAAGATGGAGAAAGCCCTTGAAGAAATCCTAAATTTTGCTATAAAAATTGGAGAGGTGGATTGTGGAGGAATTTATCTAATTGATGAAAAAACATCTAATTTCAAACTAGTGTCCTTTAAAAATATCTCTGAAGAAACAAAATCCTTTTTCCAGAATATTAGCCCTAAATCTAAATATACCTCTGGCCCATTATTCGTTAGAGCAAATGATTTAACTAATTCAATAAGCAAAGACATGTTTGAATATCTAAAAGAAAAGGAGAAATTGAAATTCTTTTCAATAATTCCATTCTTTCATTCAGGCAGACCATTAGGCAGCTTAAATATTGGAAGTCATGATAAAGAGGATATATCTGATCTTTCAAAGAGAATTCTAGTTTCATTATCCTATGAAATTGGAAGTGTAATTTCGAGGATAAGGGCTGAAGAAGCTCTAACTGAAAGTGAATATAAATATAGGGAGCTTGTTGAATCCGCAAACAGTATTATATTTGTTTTTGATAATAATGGTAAAATAATTTCGATTAATAAATACGGTGCTTCATTTTTTGGCTATGATAAAGCTGAGCTAATTGGTAAGAATGTTTACGATACAATAACGCCAAAAATTGAGTCAACAGGCAGAAATCTTATGAACCTTGTGGATGAAATTCATACAAATCCAAAACAATATAGTATACACATAAATGAAAATATTAAAAAGAATGGCGAGAAAGTATGGGTATACTGGTCCAACAAACCACTTTATGACAAAAAAGGTAATTTAACTTCTATTCTTGCCATTGGTAATGATATAACTGAGAATATGAATCTTCAAGAGAAGATAAAATACTCTGAAATTAAATTTAAATCACTATTTCAAAATGCTCATGAGGCAATAATTATTCTAAACAAAGATTTCCTCATACAGGATATAAATAAAGCAACAATAACAACTCTTGGGTATCCAAAAGAAAAGCTTCTTGATAACATGAATATCTTTGATCTTGCATCGCCCCTTGAAACAGAAAGATTGAAGCACATACTGTTTAAGGATTTCAAAAATGAGGGGTTAGTTATTGAAACGTTTTTCATTAGTGGTACTGGAATAGTTTTCCCCGTTGAGATAAGCTTTAGCATAATTGAAGTCAAGGGTGAAAAGTCAATTATATGCATGGTTAGAGATATATCAGAACAGAAGAAAAAAGAAGAAGATTTGAAGAAGCAATTGTTAAAATATGATCTTGATGAAGGTTGTATATATTTATCCAAAGAACCTTCTGATTCTTTAGCTTTCGATGCTTTTACAGAACTAATTGGAGTAGGATATAAAGGAATTATCATCTCAAGGGAAGAAAAAAGCTATTTTGATTTTGAAGATATTAATTTTGAATATTATTGGCTCTCAAAAAAAATTGGGCCTAAAAATCTTTCAGTTGATACAACACAGTTAAAAGAATTCTTTTCAGCAATTAAAAATAAATCTGTTATATTACTAGATAGTATTGATTATCTTATTAACAATTCTAGTTTTATAGAAGTCTATAATTTTATCAATGAATTAAGGGAGATTGCATTTTTTAGTAAAAACATAATAATTATCTCTGCTGATAAAAATACTCTTGATCCAAAACAGATTAGACTATTGGAAAAAGAAACTAAACCAATTGAGCTGAAGATATCAGAATCCATTAACAAAAAATTACTTGAAATAATTTATTACATTTTAAATCAGAATAAGTTGGGAATAAACCCATCATATTCTAGTATTATTAAACAGCTATCTATGACAAGACCAACAGTTAGGAAATACATAAGATACCTTGAATCCAATAGATATGTGATAGTTCACAAAAAAGGGAGAAATAAGAAAGTTGAGCTAACTGAAAAAGGAAAAAAATTACTTTAATTTTTTTCCCTGTTTTCCTTATTTTTTCTCATATTCTTAAATATATGGAAAAGACATACTATTTTTACAATAGAACTTATCTTGAGGTGAATACATGAATAAAATAAAATCGATATTTGTAAGTATATTATTGATAGTATCTATATTGGCAATTCTAAATCCAGTTAGCGCAGCGACTCTAGAAGTAGGTCCGGGAAAAACCTATACCACAATTGGAGCTGCCATTGCTGCAGCCAATAATGGAGATACAATCACAGTATATCCTGCAACTTATAACGAAAACATTGTTATCGATAAATCCTTAACTATCCAAGGTATTGATAAGACTACAACAAAGATTAGAGGCACTGCTGGAGAAATAAAAACTGTTTCAATCAAAGCTTCAAATGTGGTGTTGAAGAATCTTACGATATATAACGATCAAAGGCCCAGTGACCCAAATCCTTCAAGTGCAATATTTTTAGTTGAGATAGGATACCACGGAGTGTCGAACATTACTCTAGAAAATAACATCATTGGACCACAAATGGCAGCAGATGGAACATCAGGCGGTGGAATGGCTGTTGCAATTGGCGGAGTTACTGTTCCAACTACAAATATTACTATTAAAAACAATGAAATCAGAGACATAAAAGGAAATGGTTGTGGAATTTTCATATGGGCTGCAAAAGCTAAAAATGGCGGTGGAGTTGGCTATAACGGATTAGTTCAGAACGTCTTAATTGAAAACAACTACATACACGACATAAGAAGAACAGGTATTGAAAGCGCTGGGAATGTAAAAGATATCACTATTAAAAACAACACAATTAAGAACTGCGGTGGCATGTTTATTGGTGATGTCCATCCTAAATATGGTAACGGAATAGCATTATTCAAAAACGGTACTTATGAGGTAAATGCTCCAGGGGAAGACAGCGAAAGACGAAATATTCTAATATCCAACAATGTAATTCAAAATGTCTCAAACATTGGGGTATACCTATTTGGAAGTTCTCATGACGTTACAATAGAATACAATAGACTAACCCAGATAAATAAATATGGAATAATGTTAGATTCTTTAGCTGGATCAGATACCCCCGATCCAAGTCAACCCTTACCAAGCCTTAAATACAAACAGAAGGATGATGCTTTTTCCAATATAAAATTGATAAGAAATATTTTCGTTGCAAACGGTAAAAACATTGAGATAAGGACTACATATACTCCCGTTATAGTTAACACTCTTGAAGGATCAATAGAGAAAATAGCGAAGGTATTGGGGCTAGGAAAATCTAAACCAACAGGTGAAATAATAGAAGAAGATTAAAATATTCAATTTTTATTTTTGTATTATTAGTTATTTATTTCGCTTTATGTTTCCTACTCGTTTTCTAAAATTTCCATGAAGTTTCCCAGTAACACCATATTGATCTTATAATAGAAACTCTTATATTCATTTTTTAAAATTATTTTCTGTGATTAAAATGCAGAAGAAAACTATTTCTTTAATCCTTTTATTTGCACTTTTCCTTAGCACCCTATCCGGTGCATTTGCCCAAGGGAAGGTAGCCGTAGTTGCAAACAGTATAGACATATCAATGAATCCAGACTTTGTTTCAACGCTACGAAAAAGTAACTTGGTCGTGGATTATTTTGGAGTCAAAGACACAGGCTATGCGGCTTATGATTATATCATAATACTAGGGGGTCCTGATTCAGAAGAACATACAGGTGATCTATCAAAGAGAATCCTTTCAGAAACTGATCAAAATGCACTAAGAAATGGCAATTACAAGCTTATTTATGAGACAAGCGATTTCTTTAGAATGAAACAAAAAGTCTTTATCTTAGCTGGTTCTGACAGGGAATTTACAAAGGAAGCTGTTGACCAGTATACTTCTCAAGTCATTTCTAAAATAACTAATCAGCCTATAGTCACTGCTACCTACAAGACGCTAACCGCATACCAATTGAAACAGTTGATTGATGGTGGGGAAAGTATATATTTGATTGATGTCAGAACAGAAGAGCAGTTTGCTGAAAGCCATATACCTGGCGCAGTCAACATACCCTATAACAAGCTTGGAGTCATGATTTCTCAGATACCCAAAGATAAGAAGGTTGTATTATACTGCAACACAGGTCAGAAATCAGTTGATGGAGCTAAGTTCTTAGCAGAGAGAAACTTCACAAACGTATATGCGGTTACAGAAGGCTATTCAGTTTACTATAATCTAAAGTAAATTAAATAATATTAAATTTTTTTATTATTAAAAAAGTATTTATAAAAAAATTTAGCTTCTTTCTTGAACATCAATTTTTACAGTAGTTGGTAACTTCATAGCTGCTTTTCTCATTGCTATTCTTGCTTCTTCAATGTCTTCTTTTTCAACCCAGACAGACATTATTCTCTGCCCTCTACCTATTCTCGCAGCTGTACCTATTGGTTTACCAAATGATAGTCTCATTCCGTTACCGTATCTATCGGCCTTTTTTCCGGAGGCCATAGCATTTTCTCTAATAATCTGGTAAGGTATTGTTCTTATCTTGTAATAAAACTTACCTTTACCAAGGGCTTTCATAAGATATCGATTAGCAGCAATTCTTGAAGCTTCCATAGCATTTGTCCTTATTTGACATGCGTTCTTACTTTCCATGTAGACTTCGTAGGAAAACATTTTCCCAATCTCTCCCATGTCAAAGTGGACTACTTTAATACCTGGAACGGCTCTAACATACTCTCTTCTAGTATAATTAGGCCTGTTAATCATTCTGTCAATTCTTGAAGGTCTAAGTCCCGCCATAATTATCACCTTAATGACTGTAGAGCACCTTTCATAATGCAGTTTATAAGGCTTTCTAGGTATAACCTTTTTAAAACAATATGAGAAGAGGTTTTCATGAGATTTTTACCTGACGGTAAGGTCGATGGCAGCATACTTGCTAAAAGAGTTTTTCCATACCTTGGTAGCTTACAGGATGAAATACTTGTAGGTCCAAATGTCGGCATTGATGCGGCAGTGATAGATATTTCAAAGCTTTCTGGCATGATGGTAGTTTCACAGGATCCCATTACCGGTGCTGGAAAGAATGCAGGTTTTCATGTTGTAAATGTTTGTGCTAATGATGTCGCTTCTATGGGTGCAAAACCTATGTTTTTTCTTTCAACAATAATTATGCCTAAGGGTGCAACAGATGATGATTTAGAAGAAATCTCAAAAGACATAGAAAGAGCAGCCAAAGAAATAGGCGTGTCAATAGTCGGTGGCCACACAGAAGTATCTGGCAAAGTTTCTGACCTTATTCTTTCAGGTACAATGATTGGGTTTTCTGATAGATACGTTTCAACAAGTGGTGCAAGAGAAGGCGATGATATACTTCTAACAAAAGGTGCAGGAATTGAAGGAACAGCAATTTTGGCAGAAACAAAGAGTGAATACCTTTCAAAATATCTAGACCTAAACCTAATAGAAAAAGCTAAGGGTCTGTTAAACAAAATCTCTGTTGTCAAGGAAGCCTTAATAGCCTCGTCTTTAGGAGCTAATGCAATGCATGACCCAACTGAAGGTGGAGTTTTGGGTGGGCTCCATGAAATAGCCGATGCATCAAACAAAGGATTTGAGTTCTATGAAGATAAGGTGCATCTTTACTCAGAAACAAAATCTATATGTAATATCCTTGGCATAAATCCGTTCGGCCTTATTTCTTCAGGTGCCCTATTAGTTATCTCCCCAAAGGAAAAAACAAATAGCATAATAGAATCACTTCTTAAAGAAAAAATCGAAGTTTCAATCATCGGGAAGGTAACTAAAGAGAAGAGGAGTCACGAAAGGATATCTCAGGATGAACTTTGGCGCATACTCGATACTAAACTTTAAATACTATTTTTTACTATCTTCATAGGTGTAGCAGATGGGTATAGAAGACCTAGAAAAAAATGATAGAGTTATTTCTTTTAAGCAAAATTTGGCTATACAAGAACTTGTAGATGAACTTCGAGATAAGAATACTGACCCGATAAAATTTAGGAAAGGCCTAAACAAGCTAGGAAGATACATGGGTTATGAACTATCCAAAACCTTTGACTATGAGGTTATAGATATTGAAACACCTGTCACCCATACAAAGGGAGTTCGGATAAGTGATAAAGATAACATAGTCATGATTAACATTCTTAGAGCAGCAATCCCTTTTATTGAAGGATTTTACAAGGTATTTCCAAAAGCTAGAGCAGGTATAATAAGTGCCTGGAGAGGCCCAGCGCCGGAATCTAAAATTACAGTAGAATATGTGAAGGTTCCCAAAACAACAAAAAATGATATAATCATGATAGGGGATCCAATGCTTGCAACAGGTCACACAATATCAAGGATTATTGATGAAGTAAAGGGAAGGGGAGATTTCAAGAGGATCATTGTAGTAGCTGTGATAAGCGCACCTGAAGGAATTAAAGAAATATTATCAAAACATAAAGACGTGGAAGTTGTCACTGCGGTAATTGATGAAAAACTCAACGAAAAGAATTACATAGTTCCAGGCCTTGGGGATGCAGGAGACAGATGTTTCGGAGAGCCAATTAAAAAATAATTAATAGCAAAATTTATATATTTTTTATTTAATATATCCCATATGTTTAATACTAAGTTTATTACCTTTGTAGTTTTATTGTTTTTAACTTCTGCATTCTTTATATTACCTTTTAGTGCGGATAATTGGCACTCTTCTGACCATAAAGCAAGATTTCTATTTGTAATTAATCATAATTTCATTGAAGAAGATATGGTCGATTTTCCTGTTTTGTTTAAAGCCCTTTCTGAAAGCGATACTTATTGGCAGTCAAAAGGCAATGACGATGGAAATGATTTACGTATATTTACTATTGATGGGATTGAATGTCCTTATGAAGTTGTTAAATACGACCCTGTGAATTATGAGTATATTGTTTATTTTAAAGCCCCTTTAATTAAGAGGTATACTGATACAGAATTCTATATCTATACTGCATATAGTGGCGAAGGTAACTTTGAAAATCCAAAAAATGTATGGAAAAATGCTGCGGGGATATACCATCTTGAAGGCGATAAGAATCCCAGAACTATAGATTCATTACTTGACAACAATGCAACTGCTATGAACGGAGCGTTGCCTGTGAAAGCAGTTATAGGAGAAGGTTATAGATTAGATGGAACCAATGACTACTTGGTAACTAAAAATTCTCTTGGAAATAACGTTGATTATGGATTTAGCAATACTCTCACTGTTATGACTTGGGCCAATTGGGCAATACCTCCAAGCACAGGCAACAATTGGGCAAATGTATTGTCTATTAATGCAAACAATGCAGGCGATCAAGGACAATTTTGGATTCAACATTCTCAAACTAATTCATATTTTGAATTTGCTGTTCAAACAGGGAATAATCCCTATACAAGAAGATATATACAATGCACAAAAGGAAGTCCTAAGCAAGGGCAATGGTATTTTATAGTTGGCAGATACGATGGAAGTGCTATTGATATCTATATAAATAATAACTTGGGCGGATGCAATAGGTCCTTAGTTGATAATATTAGGGCATTTGAATCAAGATTTGAAACTAATATTGGTAGGTGGGCAGCCGGAGGAGGGGGGAGGTATTTTAATGGAGTTGTTGATGAAGTTTGGATATTTAAAGATGTAAAATCTTACCCATTTATTAAAGCTATATATAATAATGCCACTAACTATAATAATTTTACTTCAAAATCCCAAGCAGAAAAAATTCCAGAGGCAGTAATAAAAAATATAACAAAACCTGAACTTAAAGTAGTTAAAGTAATAGCTGGGGATATAATTATAGCTAAAACTGATGAATTAACTGGAGAAGACATCGGTATTAAAGGCGAACACATCACCAAGGTGAATTATAATGGAAAGGAAGTTAGTGCAGTCAGATTTACTAAAGGTACACATGAAGTAAAGCTAGATGTTTCAAACTTTGGAATGTTTACACAAAGAGATGTTAAAATGAGGGTAGAAGGCTTACCTAAAGGAGCATCTGCTATCTTTTCACCACAAAATCAAATAATTAGAACAAAGGAAACAGTATCTTTTAATGCTGTTTGCACTATAAATCCTGAAGTGCCAGAGGGTGTTTATAAATATACTTTGATTCTTTATAATAATTTAGGAATTCTTGGGCAAAGAGAAATATATTTATTTGTTGAATAAAAATAAATTTATAATTTTTTAGTCTCCTTCGAAGTCAACTATTGTGAACACTCCATAGTGTGATAGTTTCCTCATTCCCCCTAGATCAGGGAGTCCAACGATAAATGCTGTTTCGACAACTTTTCCCCCAAGCTTCTCTATTAGTTTACATGCAGCTAGTGCAGTACCCCCAGTGGCTATAAGGTCATCAACAAGAAGAACATTATCTCCCTTCATAATTGCATCAAGATGAACTTCAATTGAATCCTTTCCATATTCAAGTTCATACTCGTGATTTTCAGTTTTATGTGGAAGTTTCCCCTTCTTTCTGATTAAAACAAAACCTGCTCCTAGCTTGTATGCTAAAGCACCACCCAGAATAAATCCTCTTGCTTCAACACCTGCTACTAAATCAATCTTCTTTCCTTGATACCTTTCAACAATAATATCAACGGAATCCCTTAATCCTTCCCTATCTTTTAATAGCGTTGTTATATCTCTAAACATAACTCCTTTCTTCGGAAAATCTGGTATTGTTCTTATCTTTCCTTTTATACTATTAATTCTTTTATCCATAAATGCCGCCTTCTATATCTTTGGTACTACTTCTATTATAAGTTTCTTTACATTTTCTGAATTCTTTTTCATAGTTTCCATAACCATCTCAAATGTCACGGGTTCCTCATTCTCTTTCCAGCAATCATAATCAGTTGACATCGCTACAGTTGCATATTCAAAACCAAGCTCCTTTGCAAGCGATACTTCCGGAACTGTTGACATGTTTATGATATCCGCACCAAGTAATCTGAACATATGGGACTCGGCCCTAGTTGAAAATCTTGAACCCTCGATAGTTATTACTGTAGCCTTGGAGTGGTATCTTAATCCAAGATTATTTGAAGCTTCTATTAGTTTCTTTCTAATGTGCTCAGAAAAAGGGTCGGCCATAGATGTGTGGACAACTTCCCCTTCGTCAAAAAATGTATATTCTCTCCTTTTTGTAAAATCAATGAATTGATCAGGAAATACTATATCTCCTGGTTTAATTTCTTCTCTTAAGGAGCCAACTGCTGTAGTAGCAATAATGTGAGTGCAACCTACATCCTTTAAAGCCCTTATATTTGCCCTATAATTAACACCTGTAGGATGAATTGAATGGTCTTTTCCATGCCTTGCAAGAATTACTACTTCAACATCCTTTATCTTCCCTGTAACAAGGGCACTTGACGGTTTCCCATATTTTGTTTTAATATCGATTTCATCATAATCTTTTAGAAGTTTTGGATCGTCTAGTCCACTTCCGCCAATAATACCGATTTTTGCCATATTATCATAATCCAATATATTGATAATTATATAAAAATTTCTTTAAATAATTTAAAACAGATCAAAAGCGCCGGGGTAGTAAGTCTTTCTAAAGGACAAAATCCCGCGGAAAATGTATATAAATTCGTTACATGTAACGAAATATATGGGCATATATAATGAAAAAAGAAGACTTGAAAATAATCTGGCCCTCCTTGAAAAATCATTAATCTGTGATGC
>LNGD01000031.1 GCA_001587675.1 Candidatus Methanofastidiosum methylothiophilum | reverse complement strand
ACTTTTCCCAAAAATCGATGCTACCTCTGTGTCTACATCTAAGATGGCCTTTAGGTTAGGATCTTCTTCAGCCTTTAATTTGGCCCTTCTAGTGCTTCCAAATGCACATATTTTTGAATTAGTTAAGGAAAGAGATTTAGAATTCTTGAAGAATTCTACATCTTTTGGATTAGACCCTGGCCATCCTCCTTCAATATAATGTATCCCTAGTTCATCAAGCTTTTCACATACCTTTAGTTTATCGTTTGCAGAGAAAGCTATGCCCTCCCCTTGTGTACCATCCCTCAAGGTTGTATCAAAAAGCTTTATCATCTTTTTCTCCTTATTCTTTCATCTTCTTTACTATCTCATCCCCGACCTCAGTAGTCTTTGATGTACCACCTAAGTCTTGGGTTCTAACTTTCCCTTCTTCTAGTACTTTAACTACGGCCTTTTCTATTAATGACGCAGTTTTTGGTTCTCCAATTGTTTCAAGCATCATTACACCGCTTAATACAGTAGCTAGTGGATTTGAAACATTTTTCCCTTTGTATTTCGGCGCTGAACCGTGAATGGGCTCAAACATTGATACTCCGTCTGGATTGATGTTTCCTCCTGCTGCAAGTCCAAGTCCTCCTTGGATCATAGCTCCCAGATCTGTAATAATATCACCAAACATATTTGGTGCTACTACAATTTGGTACCACTGTGGCTGCTTTACAAACCACATTGTTATAGCATCAACAAATGCAAATTCAGTTTCATATCCTGGGTATTCCTTTGCAACTTCTTCGAATACATCTCTCCATAAACTGTAAATATTTGTCAAAACATTTGCCTTATCCACAGAAGTGACTCTCTTTTTACCCTTCATCTTGGCAAGTTCAAAGGCATATTTAATTACTCTTCTAGCCCCATCCCTTGAAATCATTCCTATTTGGTATGCTATCTCCTGGGGTCTATCAATATCAACACCCATGTTGAACTTGACTTCATAAAGGTCTCTTATTACCTGAAGCTGCTCTTTATTATTTGTTCCTTTGAATCTCCCACCTATGCCAATATAGAAATCTTCTGTGTTCTCTCTGATTACATGGAAATTAATGTCTTTGTATGTCTTATCTTTTAATGGGCATGGGACATTAGGATAAGATACAATTGGCCTTAAATTTACATACTGATCAAAGTAAAATCTCATCTTAAGGAGTATACCTTTTTCGAGTATGCCTGGTGCGACTCTAGGATCTCCAATAGCACCAAAGTATATTGCATCCTTTTTCTTTAGTTCTTTTAGTGTTTGTTCTGTTATTAATTCACCTGTTTTTAGATACTCCTCAGAACCATTATTGTAGTATTCCCATTCAATATTTAGTCCTGTAATATCACAAGCTGCGTCGATTACTTTCTTTCCTTCTTCAATTATCTCAGGCCCTATCCCGTCACCGGGCATTACCGCTATTTTTTTCATTTAGAACCTCCTTTACGTATTCCATAAGGCCACCCTTTTCTACTATCTTAAGCAAAAAAGCTGGTAGTGGTTTAAATTCAAAAATCTCGTTAGATTTTTTATTTTTTATAGTCCCTCTTTTTAGGTCGACTATTAATTCGTCTCCTTCATTAGCCTTAATATCACATTCAATCAATGTCAGGCCAAGATTAATAGAATTTCTAAAAAATATTCTAGCAAAACTTTTCGCGACAACACATGATATACCAGCACCCATAAGCGCTCTTGGGGCATGTTCCCTTGAAGATCCACAACCAAAGTTTCTTCCTGCAACTATTATATCTCCTTGCTTTACAATATCCTTAAACTCTGGCCTTACTTTTATGAATGCGTTTTTTGCAAGTTCTTTAGGGTCTCCAGTAACTAAAAATTCAGCTGGTATAATCTGATCTGTATCAACATTGTCACCAAATATTATGGCCCTACCCTCAAGGATTTCTTTCATTATAACACCTCCCGAGGATCAACAATTCTTCCTTCAATAGCAGATGCAGCAACAACTGCAGGGTTAGCTAGATATACTTCTGAATTCTTGTGACCCATTCTCCCTATGAAGTTTCTGTTTGTAGTAGCCACACATTTCTCTCCATCAGCTAGTATTCCCATATACCCTCCAAGGCAAGCGCCACATGTTGGACCACAGACAAAACAATCTGCTTTTTCAAAGATATCAATAAGGCCTTCTCTAAGTGCTTGATCGAAAACATCTTTTGTCGCAGGTACAACTATCATTCTAACGTTTGGATTGATTTTTTTTCCTTTGAGTATCTCAGCTCCTATACGGAGATCTTCAATCCTGCCATTTGTACATGAACCAAGGTAAGCCTGGTCTATTTCAACATCTACTTCTGATGCAGGTGCAGTATTGCTCGGTAAAAATGGCTTTGCAACTGTTGGCGGTATATCTTCTGCATCATAAATTAAATCCTCAATATAGTATGCATCCTTGTCTGAATAAACTGGAGTATAGTTACCCTTAACTCTACCTTTTAAATAATCAAAAACTTTTTCATCTGGAGGTATAATTCCGGCCTTTCCTCCTGCTTCTATGGCCATATTAGATATAGATATTCTATCTGATAGGGTAAGTCTTTCAATTGTGTCACCATAGTACTCCATTGATTGGTATAATGCACCTTCAACACCTATATCTCCTATAACATGAAGTATTATATCCTTACCATAAACATAATTATCTAGTTTACCTTTAACTGATATCTTTATGCTATCTGGAACTTTTAACCAAAGTTTACCGATAGCCATAACAGCGGCCGCTTCAGTTGAACCAATTCCTGTAGAAAATGCTCCCAAAGCACCGTAACTGCAAGTATGTGAATCAGCACCTACAATTAATCTACCTGGTGCAACAAAACCCTTCTCAATCATAAGTTGGTGGCATACTCCCCCTCTTCCAACTTCGAAGTAGTTTTCAATTTCGTATTTTTTTGAAAAATCTCTCATTCTTTTTGCCTGTTCTGCAGAGGCAACGTCTTTATTTGGAACATAATGGTCTGGTATTAAGACTATCTTTTCTTTTATTGGCATTGTTCCTTTTGGAAGTTTCTCAAACTGTTCAAATGCCGGTAGGCCTGTGACATCATTAACCATTACATAATCAACATTGGCTTCTACTATTTGTCCAGCTTCAACGTTAATTCCAGCCTTATTTCCAATTATTTTTTCTGATATAGTCTTTCCCATAAAATCAACTAAAAATTAAAATATAAATTAAATTATTTTTTTTCAGGTTTTAAAAACATCTTTCTTATGTCTTTACCAACATCTTCGATGAGTTTTTCCTTACCTTCTTTTCTTAATCTAGTAAGGACAGGTCTACCTGTATAATTTTCCATCATGAATTCTCTAGCAAATTCCCCAGATTTTATATAGTCAAGAACATCGTACATTCTTTCTCTAACTGAATCATCGATTATCATTGGGCCTCTTGTTCTTCCACCATATTCTGCTGTGTTTGATACTCTCTCCCACATTAACTCTAGACCGCCTTCGTAGAAAAGATCTACAATTAGTTTCATTTCGTTTAAGCACTCAAAGTATGCTATCTCGGGCTGGTATCCCTCACTTACTAGTGTTTCAAATCCTGCAGTGATAAGTTCAGTAATACCTCCGCACAAGACGCATTGTTCTCCAAATATGTCAGTAATTGCTTCTTCTTCAAATGTAGTTTCAACTACTCCTGCTTTTGTTAAATTCATTGCTTTAGCCATTGCTAATGCTGTTTGCTTTGCTTTTCCAGTGTAATCCTGCTCAACTGCTAAAAGTGCAGGTGCACCAAAGCCTTCCTTGTATAACCTTCTTAATTCACTACCAGGTGTTTTTGGAGCAATCATTACTACATCAACATACTCTGGTGGTTTAATTTGATTGAATGTTATGTTAAAACCATGTGAAAAACTTAGAACATTGCCTTCTTTTAGATTGTCTTTTATGTACTTGGAATAGACATGTGGCTGAACTTCATCAGGTATTAAGATATGGACGATATCCCCTGCCTTTGCCGCGTCTTCAACACTCATTGTTTTTATTCCAGCGTCTTTTGCACAGTTCCAAGACTTTCCACCTTCGTTTACTCCAACTACAACATCTATACCACTATCGTGCATACACAAAGCCTGGGCTCTACCCTGATTTCCGTAACCTATTACGGCTACCGTTTTACCTTGTAAATACTTAAGGTCTGCATCACAATCATAATACATTTTTGCCATAATTTAACCTCCACTTTTCTTTTCAATATCCCTAGAAATTGCGGTAACACCCGTTCTGAAGAGTTCTTTTATTCCAAAGTTCTTCATTGTATCAACAAATCTGTCAATATCAAACGGATCTGCCGTTATTTCAAGGGTTATTGTTCTTAAACTAATATCTACTATATTTGCTTTAAATGCATTGGCTATTTCTAAAACCTCTGCTCTATTATCTTTGTCAGCATATACCTTTAATAGGCAAAGATCTCTAATAACCGATGTATTTTTATCTAAGATATTTACTTTTACAACTTCAATTAATTTGTTTAACTGTTTTTCAACCTTTTCAATTTCTCTTTCATCTCCGGTCGTAACTATCGTCATCCGGCTCATACCTTCTTTTTCTGAAGGAGAGACTGTTAAGGAATGAATGTTAATACCTCTTCTTGAAAACATGCCACTCATTCTTGTTAGAGAACCGGCTTCATCTTCAACTAGGACTGATATTATTTGTGTCGGCATCTTCCCACTCCTATCATCTCATCTACCCTACCGCCTGGAGGGATCATTGGAAGAATATTAGTTTCGGATTCAATTTTGAAATCAAGAACTGAAACTACTTCTGAATCAAATGCATTTTTTAGAGCTTTCTCGATATCTGAAACTTTCTCGACTCTTTCCCCATATGCGCCAAAAGATTCTGCTAACTTAACAAAATCTGGGATTTTTCCTAATTTAGTTCCTGCGTATCGTTTATCCCAGAAAAGCTCTTGCCATTGTCTAACCATTCCAAGAAAGGAGTTGTTTAATATTGCGACAACTACCGGTATATCTTCTGACATAGCCGTTGCTAATTCTTGGCATACCATCAAAAAGGAACCATCCCCTGCAATATCTAAAACTTGTTTTTCAGGCTTTGCCACCTTTGCACCAATTGCTGCAGGAAATCCAAATCCCATCGTACCAAGACCCCCAGAGGATATAAATTGCCTAGGTTTTTTTGTCAAGTAATAGTGAGCTGCAAACATTTGATTTTGGCCTACTTCAGTTGTTACTATTGCATTTTCGTCTAAAAAATTATTTATTGTTTTTACTATAATTTCTGGAGTTAATTTATTGTCCTTTGATTTAATAGTTTCACATTCTTCACACATTGAATGAAGTTGCTTCACTCTTTTCTGCCAAACATTTGTATCCTTCTTTACATCTTCATATTTTTTCATGAATTTTATCAAATCTCTTATTACTAATTTTGCGTCCCCCACTAATGGAAAATCTACAGTAATGTTTTTGTTAAGTTCGGTTGAATCTATATCACAGTGAATTTTTACTGCATCAGGAGCAAACGATTCAAGCCCCCATCCGGTTGTCCTGTCGGAAAATCTACATCCTATTGCAAATAAAACATCACAGTTATTGATCATTTTATTTGCGGCCATTCTCCCATGCATTCCAACCATTCCTAATGAAAGAGGATGATTTTCGGGGATAGAGCCTTTTCCCATTAAAGTTGTTGCAACACCTGCACCTAGATACTCAGCTAGTAATCTAAGGTCTTCAGAAGCGTTAGCTAGTATGATTCCACCACCTGCCAAAATTAATGGTCTTTCAGCTTCCATTAACTTTTGAGCTATCCTTTTAATCTGTAGTGGATTAGGAACAATGCTCGGATTATATCCTGCAAATTTTACGTCTCCATGATAATACTCTTTTGAAGTTTTTTGTTGGACATCGTTAGGCAAATCAATAACTACTGCTCCTTTCCTTCCAGTATTAGCAATTTTAAACGCG
Source organism: Candidatus Methanofastidiosum methylothiophilum (assembly GCA_001587675.1). Lineage (GTDB taxonomy): Archaea > Methanobacteriota_B > Thermococci > Methanofastidiosales > Methanofastidiosaceae > Methanofastidiosum. Next base: position 8,306 of record LNGD01000031.1, on the reverse strand, counting down.
CCTTTAATTGTCCATGATAAATTATCTGTTGATTTAACAAGGAAATTATGCTTAGTAATAGGCATAGTGATTCCAAAAGTATCTGCCTCTTGGAAGGCATCTGTGCCTATCGCCTTTGTTGGAACTTGAGCAGTAAACGCTACTACAGGTATGGAATCCATTGTTGCATTTAATAATCCGGTTATCAAATTAGTGGCACCAGGCCCAGAAGTTGCCATACATACTCCTGGGTCTCCAGATGCTCTAGCGTAGCCATCAGCTGCATGTGCCGCCCCTTGTTCATGTCTTACAAGGATACTTCTAACATCAGTTTCTTCATATAGTTGGTCATAAAGAGGTATTAGCTGACCTCCGGGGAAACCAAAGATATTTTTTACATTCTCTTCCTTTAAACATTTTACAACGATTTCTGTTCCTTTTAGCTCCTCACTCATTCGTTTTCCCCTCTTTTCCTATCTTCCTTAATTTGTTTATTGCTTCTATTGCTGCATTTACACTTGTCATAACTATATCTGGGCCAACACTCTTCCCTAATGCTTTTACATTCTCTTCGTTAACCATCTTTACAGATACTTGACAAAGTGCATCAGATCCACCAGTTATAGCTTCCAGTCTATATTCCTCAAGAGTAATCTTTTCAGGGACAACTGACTTTAGTGCATTTAAAGCAGCATCAACTGCACCATTACCTATATTAGATCCAACTTTCTTATTTCCATTTATATTGAGAATAGCAGTTGCTGTCGGTGTGATATGTAATCCAGAGATTATTGTCATTTCTTCAAGCTTTACTTCTTTTTCTTCGTCTGGTACTTTTCCAACAAAGCCTGCTGCTATTGCGAGTAAATCTTCATCAGTTATTTTCTTTCCACTTTCTCTGATTTTTTTTACCTCATCAACAATCTCAAGACTTTGTTCCTTTGTTAAACTAATTCCAAAGTCCTTTAGTTTCTTTTCTACTGCATGGATCCCTGTGTGTTTTCCAACAACGATCTCACTTTCTCTGCCTACTAATTTTGGTGTTAGTGGTTCATAACAGAAAGCTTTGCTTAGAACACCATGGACATGAATTCCAGATTCATGTGCAAATGCATTGTCTCCTACAATAGCCTTGTTAGGTTGTACAACTACTCCAGATAACCTTGAAACGAGTTTAGAAATATAGGTAAGTCTGGTAGTATCAAGTGAAAATCTAACTCCATATAACGCCATAAGGCTCATGACTGTTTCCTCTAAAGAAGCATTACCTGCTCTTTCACCCAGGCCATTTACTGTACAGTGGATTTGTTTTGCACCACTTTCAACCGCAGCAAGTGAATTGGCAACAGCAAGCCCAAAATCATTATGGCAATGGACACTAATAGGGATATTTATGTCATCAACTAATTCTTTGATTAGATACCCCATACCTTTTGGCATTATTGTACCAACAGTGTCAGGAACATTAATATAATCTGCACCTGCATCTCTTACCGCTCTATGCATCTCTTTAAGATACTCAAGTTCAGTTCTTGTAGCATCTTCACAAGAGAATTCGACTTCAACTCCATGATCTTTTGCATATTCAACACCTTCAACGGCTTTTCTCATTATTTCTTCTTTTGACATTTTTAGTTTGAATTCTCTATGAATGGGTGATGTTGCGATAAAAGTGTGAACTCTATCAACATTACAATCTAAAGCAATATCAATATCCTTTTTATTTGATCTTGCAAGACCACATACTTTGGCCTTTAAACCCATATCCGCTACCTTTTTTATAGCGTCTCTCTCACCAGTTGATGTTATTGGAAAGCCGGCTTCGATAGCATCTACGCCTAATAGATCAAGACTTTCTGCTATCTTCATCTTTTCATCTACACTAAAGGCAACTCCAGGAGTTTGCTCACCATCTCTTAGTGTTGTATCAAATATCTTGATACCTTCTATATTCATTTTATCTAATACAATCTTATTGTAGTCACTTACGCAAATCACTTCTTCCATATTAAACACCTATCAAAATTTATTATAAAATAATCTCTCAGATAAGAAATAAAATCAATAAGAATCTGAGTTTTCCAGTTATAACTATGGAGAATTTCAAAAGATATATTATAACAATGCGTGGGGCAAAAATGTACCCCCCCTAATTACTAACTCCATAGTAAGCACCTAATGCATTTTAAAGCCTATTTATTTCCTTTTAAGTGTTTCGGTTATTTTTACATAATTTTTTAATATTAATTATGAAAATATTATTTTGTGAACTAACTCCTGATTTTAATTCTCTACACTATAGATTTGTTCAAGTTACAAATGGAGTATTTTTTTAAGTTTTTATAATTTTCTTGTTTCTTAATTTATCTAATTTGATTATTATAATAATCAAAAAACAAACTTTAATTTGAATAACTTTTTTAAAACAATAATACTTATTCTTGCAAGGAGAACAAAATGACATTGAATTTTCTAAATTCTAAGGAGACTTGTTCAAAGGGAATTATATATTTTGTAATAATCACCTTTTGTATCACATACTTAATGGATGCATTTATTTTTCTCAATGGTGGACTCAAGTATAATAATATATTTGTATTTTTAATTACAATGATGTTTGTACCATTGATTGTATCTACTTTATTAACTAAGTTCTATCTAAAAAGACCACTTACCTCTTTTGGGATAAAAATTGGTACTAGTCTTAAATATTATTTAGTCGCATACTTTTATCCTTTCTTAGCCCTTGGGCTTGGATTCCTCTTATTTGCATTGATGGGATTTGGCAAATTATCCCCAAATTTAGATTTAATTTTTCCATCTCAGTATGGCATCCCCATATACATCTATTTAACTACTTATATCCTTGCCCCCGTGTTCCCTAATTCTATCTTTGCATTTGGGGAGGAATATGGATGGCGGGGATACCTTCAGGATCTCCTGTTAGAAAAGTTTTCGATTTCTAAAACTCTTATAATCGTAGGTATAATTTGGGGACTTTGGCACGCACCTTTAATTGCAATGGGATATAACTATAATCAATACCCCTTACCTGGAGTATTTCTATTTGTTCTCTGGACTACTTTTGTTGGAATATTTTTTGGATGGTTAAAAATTAGGTCAAAATCAGTTATGACTGCGGCTCTTGGGCATGGTGCAGTCAACGCTTACATAGGATTTGGAATAATATTTGCACAAACAAATAATCAGCTTTTAGGTGTACCTTTTGGTCTACCGGGGTTAATAGCATTTCTAATACTTGCAATAATATTTTTCTTAGACCTAAAGAGAAACTATCCCAAGAATTTCTGAGATTGCCCCCTCTAAAATATCAATAGATTTAAGATATTCGTCTATATCAATACATTCCATATCGGTATGATCTAGTGATGAATCACCGGGTCCATATGTTACTATATTTTCCGATAACTTAACTAATAGATTCATATCCGATGATCCTGTTTTTCTTTTATATTTTGGTGAAAGTCCATTACTTCTTATTGTTTTTACTAAGGTCTTTACCAGAATATTATTTTTTGAGGTTATTACTCCATCTACACCTTCAATTAATTCTAATTCTCCATCAAGAACTTGTGATATTTCGTTTAATACCTCTAGATGAGGTAACCCAGGAGGTATTCTAAAATCAATTGTAACTCTACATTCACTTGGCATTACATTAGTCTCAGATTCAGCTAATATTGAAGTTGGAGAATAACTCAATGATTCAAATAGATTATTTCTTTTATAGAGACAACTAATCTTATTTGAAAAATCTATAAATTTTAGAATAGGATTTTCTTCTTCTGAAGAGGAATGCGAGGCCTTTCCCTTGAACAACACTTTAACTAGTAATCTGCCTTTGTAGCCTATTGTAATACCATCGACAGACCCAGGCTCACCTAAGAAAATATAATTTGCTTTTATTTTTTTCATTAGTTCAAGAGTGCCTCTTGAATTTGGTGCTTCTTCCCCAGTAACACCTGCAAATATTATTGTACCTTTAAATTTTTTATCTTTGAATCTAATAAAAGCCGAGAGTAGAGCAGCAAGAGGTGATTTAGCATCACATGCGCCTCTTCCATATATTTTTTTACCGTCTATTCTAAATGGAATTTCTCCTTGCACTGTATCCATGTGACTTGTGAGAAGGATATATGGAGGGCCAGAGCCAATAGTCGAGATCACGTTCCATACTATATCTTGTTCAACTTTGAGATTTTTATTCTTAAGAAAATTAAATAAAAAATCAGAAACTTCCTTTTCTTTTCCTGATGGACTATAAATCTTGATTATGTCTTTTAGCAGGTTAATTTCTTCCAATAATTTCACCTGTTGCCTCTACAACCCTATCTATATGTTCCTTTTCAATTATCAAAGGCGGGAGATATCGGACTACAAGTTTCCCTGCTGTAAGTGCAAGTATTTTTTTCTCCATTAATTTTACAAGATATGGCCCTACTTTCTCTTTCATCTCAATACCAATCATGAGGCCAAGTCCTCTAATTTCTTTGTATGCAGTTTCATCTATATTCTTTTTAAGTTGAGAAAGGAAATATTCTCCATTTTCTTTTGATCTTTCAACAAGTTTTTCTTCTTTTAATGCTTTTATTGCAGCAAGGGAGGCATTACAAGCTAGTGGATTTCCTCCAAAAGTAGATCCATGTTCACCTTTTTCCAATTTTGCAAGATCCTCTCTAACAACAGTTGCACCCATTGGTATTCCGCCTGCTATCCCTTTTCCTAAACACAATATATCGGGCGATATTTTGTATCTGTTTATTGCAAATAATTCTCCAGTTCTTCCAAAACCTGTCTGGACCTCATCAACAATCATTACTATTCCTTTTTGATCACAGATTTCTCTGATTCCTTTTAAAAAATCAATGTTAGCTGGTTTAACTCCTCCTTCCCCTTGAACTGGCTCAACAATTATTGCAGCAGTATTTTCAGTGATAACATCTTGTAGTTTTTCTAAATTGTTATATGCTGTATGGCAAAAACCTGGTATCAATGGTAAAAATGGTTTTTTGTATTCAGATTTCCATGTTGCAGAAAGAGCCCCCATTGTCCTCCCATGGAATCCAAAAGTGAATGAGATAATATCCGTCTTACCTGTAATTTTTCTTGAAAATTTAAGAGCCGCTTCAACAGCCTCAGCACCAGAGTTAGAAAGAAATGTCCTTGTGAGTCCTTTCGGAGTAATTTCAGCTATTTTTTCCAGCAGTTGTGCTCTTTTATCATTATAGAATATCTCAGGGCATGAAATTAACGTATCTGATTGCTCCTTTATAGCTTGAATGATTTTAGGGTGAGAATGTCCGAAAAGACATACTCCATGACCTGCAACACAGTCTATGTATTCATTGCCTTGGCTATCATAAAGATAGACACCTTTACCAGATATAATTTCAATGTCTCTTTTATAATAGACTCCACTACCATATTTTTCTTCTAAATCTTTATAGATCATCTTGAAATCACCGTTCTTGTACCATTTAAGGCATTTTCTAGGGGATTATCCAGATTGCCCCGTGCAATTATTACTCGAGGACTTCCCTGTTCTATAGCTTCTTTTGCAGCAAGAAGTTTTTTCTTCATACCTCCATCTGCAAATTGATACGCATCATCAATCTGTAATAAATTGAGTTCATTAACAAGTTTTCCCTCCTTTAGAAATCCATCCACATTTGTCATAATCACTAGATCAGCAGACAAAGCAGAAGCAATTGCAGCCGCCGCTCTATCTCCATCAGTATTTACTACGTCGCCCTCTTCACTAATTGCCAAAGGACAGATTATAGGTAAGTATCCATTATCGAGTAACATTGTAATTAGTTCTTTGTTGACTTTCTCAACTTTTCCGGTGAAGTCATCCTTCAAAATTTTCTTTTTTCCATCTTCAATAATTTTGATAGAGTCTTTTCTCTTGGCAAGTAATACCCTTCCATCTGCGCCTGATAAACCAAAAGCATTAGCACCTGATTTTTGGAGTAGTTTGACAAGTTCCTTGTTGATTTTTCCAGCCATTACCATTTCCATTATTTGTACTGTTTCAAGATCGGTGTATCTCGATCTAAATCCAGAAACAGATGTGACAAACTTTGTTTCTTTGCCAAGCCTTTTGGATATCTCTGTAGTTTCGTAAGATCCTCCATGGACAACTATTATCTTTTCCTTTTTTGATATTTCTGCTATTTCTTTAGCCAAATTCTGGACCTCTGTACCGAGACTTCCACCAATCTTTATAACAATCATCTACTCACCTAAATAGGATGGTATCCAATATATTTCAAACCTGTGTCTTCCTCAAGACCGTACATAATGTTCATGTTTTGAACTGCAGCACCAGCTGCACCTTTCATAAGATTATCAATAGCAGAAAAGACGATCATTCTTCTGTTTTCATGGTCAAGTTCAAATCCAACTTCACAGAAATTAGATCCTGTTAGTATCTTTGGATCGGGATGTCTATAAATACCTTTTTTCTGTTTCACGACTCTAAAGAATTTGTTTTTTTCAGAAAACTCCCTGTATATCCCCCTAATTTCCTTCTCATCATAAGGCTGATTGAAAAACAGATAAATTGTTGAAAATATACCTCTTACCATTTCAATAGCATGTGGGGCCATAGTAACTTTAAAACCAGTTTCCTGCTCTACTTCTGCTATGTGTCTATGGTAAATTGGTGAATAACATCTAATAGCTCTTGATCTCTCAGGATGGTGAGTGGATGCGCTAAAAGAATCTCCTGAAGCTGATGAGCCAATTTTACTATCAATTACAATTCTTTCTTTATCTATATTTAGGTGTCTAATTGGATACAGAGCCATTATCATTGATGTGGCTATACATCCTGGATTTGCGACTAACCTTGTTTTCTTTATCTCTTCTCTATGTATTTCAGGAATACCATAAACAGCTTCTTTTAAGAGCTCTGGGCATTTGTGGTCAAGTCCATACCAAGACTTGTATACTTCTTTGTCTTTTAATCTTAAATCTGCACCAAGATCAATTATTTTGACTCCCGTGTCATAGAACTCTCTTAAATAATCCATTGAAACTCCATGCGGCAAACAGAAAAAAACTAGATCAGAGTCAAATGATTCTTTTATTGAAGAAAATTTAATATTAAATCCCCTTAGATTTGGGTGTATCATATGCACAAATGAACCTGCATTGGATTCAGATGTGACTTTGTCAATATCTACCTCTGGATGGTTAACTAACAATCTAAGTAGTTCTCCTCCTGTGTATCCAGAAGCACCAATAACTGAAACTTTCATTTAATTACCTCTTTGCAACTTCAATTACATAATCTACTACCTTACCAGGTATATTAACGCCGGTGGGTGCTATACTATTCTTAAATTCCATAGTATAATTGACTTCATTTACTAAAAGCTTTCCTTTGTCCTCTAAGAGATCAATTGCTACTACCCCTCCACCAACTGCTTTAGCGGCTTTAAGACAGAGTTCAGATATTTCATCTGTCACAGGACATTTTGAAGCCTGGCCTCCTCGAGCAGTATTTGTAATCCAGTGAGGAGACGTTCTGTATATTGCCCCTATTACTTCATCTCCAACTACAAATGCCCTTATATCTCTCTCTGGTTTATTTATATATTCTTGAATATAAAAGACTGAATGATGGTAAGAACCCAATGTGACCTTATGTTCAAGTATACTCTCAGCAGTCTCTTTATCCTTTACTTTTGCAAGAAGCCTACCCCAAGAACCAGTTGCAGGTTTTAAAACTGCTGGATAACCTATTTTCTCAATTGCTTGAAGGGCCTCTTCAGGGGTAAATGCAATATAAGTAACTGGGGAAGGGACTTTGTATTTTGTTAAGGCCAAAGTTGTCAAAATTTTATCTCCGCAAGTACTTGCAACTTCATATGTGTTCACTGTTTTAATTCCCATCTCATTCAAAACTTTTAATGAATAAAGCGCTTTTAGATGACTTATTTCTCTTTCCAATACAACATCATAGTCTAATTTTTCATGATTAGTAATATTGAATATTGCGCATCTTGTATCCATTCTTTCAACTTCAATCCCTCTGTTTCTAAATTCTTCAAGCAGAAACTTCTCATCAAGTCTAACTCTTGAATATAGCATTCCTATTTTCATATTATCCCTCCAGATTATTGATTACTGCTTCAGTAAAAGCTAGAGTTCCGAGATTTCCACCTAGGTCTTTTGTTCTTTTACCTTCAGCAAATGTTTTAAAAATACTATTTCTTATCCTGTCCCCTTCTTTTTTTTCTCCTAGAAAATCAAGCATCATTGCAGCTGAGAGAAATGTAGCAGTTGGATTTGCTATA
>LNGD01000030.1 GCA_001587675.1 Candidatus Methanofastidiosum methylothiophilum | reverse complement strand
CCCCTGAAAAGGCATTTTACAGGAAGCTAGAACCTGGCATTAGTTTTCCAGAAAAGCAATAAATTTGGGGAGATTTTTTAATGAAAGAAAACGGAAATAATAAAGGATAAAACAAATAATGATTAAATTTTGTCAAGAATGTCTGCTCTTGTGATAATACCTACTACTTTTCCCTTCTCTTCAATTAAAACAGCTTGATTTTCTTTTAATAAAGTGTAAACTTCAACAAAACTTTGTTCTTTAGAAATAACTGGAAAACTTTCGTCCATTATTTCATATACAGTTAAATCGGGGCTCTCACAAATTTTCCCTATTCCAAGTTTTTTTACAACAGATTTTTCAGAAAGACTTCCAACTGGAGTACCATTACTTAATACTGGCAGTTGTGAAATATTATACTTTGCCATAATGGTAATTGCTTCAGTAACTTTATCCTTTGGACCTACAAATATTACAGGGGATACCATTACTTCTTCTATTTTCTTCATTCGTGCTCTTAACTCTTCTAAAGCATTAAGGATTTTGTTGAAAGTGGATAATTTAGGATCAATTTGTTTGTTTTCTAATTTAGCGATATAAGCTTGAGTAACTCCGGCCTTTATTGCCAGTTCATTTTGAGTAATTCCAAACTTTTTCCTTAATTTCTTAACATCACCAAGATCAATCATATAGTAGCCCCTAGAATATCTCTTCGATTATCTTTGCAATTGTAATATCTGAGTACTTAAAAGGAATAGAATCCGTTCCGAAAATACCGTCAATTCCCGCTTTGATTAATCTCTCCTCAGCATTTGATATCATAAGAAGATGTGTTGCTCCTGATAAAACTTTTAACGTTCCTCCTCTCTTTAATACTTCACACGCCTTTGCCATAGTTCCGCCAGTTGAGATTATGTCATCAACTATTGCAACATCTCTTCCTTTAGTGTTTATCTCTTTTGGCCTTATTTCAACAGTGTCGCCTGAAATTCTAGTTTTCTCAAGATGGTCAAATTCAGCATCCATCTGATCAGCTACCATTCTTGCTCTCTCCACCGAGCCCTTGTCAGGCGAGATAATAACTGGATCCCTCAAATTTAAGTTTGTTAAGTAATCTGCTATTAGAGGCATTGCAGATAAATTCTCCCCTCTCATCGCTTTTGTGACTTTCATATCATGTATATCTACTGTATATTTTGACTCTAAATCTAATCTATCTATCATTTTAGCTAAAGAAATGCCTGAAACAGATTCCCAATCCTTAAATCGCTTATCTTGGCGTGCATAGGCCATATATGGTATAATTAGATTTATCTTGATGTTGAGGTCCTTTAAAGCATCAATCATAAAAAAAAGTTGTAATATATGCTCATCTTGAGGATAATAAAGCGATTGTACTATTAATATTTCTTCTATATTTTTGACCTTCTCATCAAATCTAACGTATCCTTCTCCATCTGGAAATCTTTCAAAATGACATTCAATTTGTTTAAAATCACCATCTAGTTTTCTTAAAATATCTTTTGAAGAGATTGATGTGACATACATCGATACACCTTAATTTTGGTATATCTAATCATTAATATATTTTTCTCTTTTTAATAGCGATATATTTTTAAACGTGATAAAACTATACTTTTTAAACTTCTAGAGGAAATTAAGATGGTAAAGAAAAATTCTTCTTCAAAAAAAAAATCAGATAATGGATTAGAGATAGCAAATGAAGAGTTAGTGGATATTACAGAAGAAACAAAAAGAATCAGAGAGCAAATAAGGTCTTATTATGACGTTACTACAACTGAAGAAATTGAAGTCCCAGAAAATTTAATAGATCAAGTTATTGGTCAGGATCACGCTGTTGAAATAGTAAAAACGGCAGCTAAACAGAGAAGAAATGTACTTTTAATTGGAGAGCCAGGAACAGGTAAATCCATGCTTGGAATGGCAATGGCTGAACTTCTCCCTAAAGAGGATTTAGAGGATATACTTGCATATCCAAACCCTGATGATCCAAATACCCCTAGGATTAGAACTGTACCAAGAGGAAAAGCGAGACTAATAATAGATGAACACAAAGCAATGGCAAAAAAGCAGGAAGAGAGTAAAAGAATGATTTTCTTCTTTATTATTGGCGCTATTGTTGTCATTGCATTTACACAAGGGCAATTATTATGGGGATTGTTCCTAGCCGTCATTATATTCTTTGGAATGCAAACCTTCAGAATCAAAAATCAGGTAATGATTCCAAAAGTATTAGTTGATAATTCTAAATGGGACCATGCACCTTTTCTTGATGGAACAGGTGCTCACGCAGGTGCACTACTTGGTGATGTAAGACATGACCCATTTCAGTCAGGAGGGCTTGGAACTCCTGCGCATGAGAGAGTAGAGGCAGGTATGATTCATAAGGCTCACAAAGGGCTTCTTTTTATCGATGAGATATCTACATTAAAGATACAGATGCAGCAGGCTATACTTACGGGTATGCAGGAAAAATCATACCCTATAACTGGGCAGAGCGAAATGAGTTCAGGCGCAATGGTAAGAACTGAAAAAGTTCCTTGTGATTTTGTTCTAGTTGCAGCTGGAAATCTTGAAACATTAAGAGATATGCATCCTGCATTACGTTCAAGAGTAAGAGGATATGGGTATGAAGTTTATATGGAAAATTCAATGCCTGCTACAGAAGATAACATTAAAAAGATCGTAAGATTCGTTGCCCAAGAAGTAAAAAAAGATGGTAAAATTCCACACTTTTCACTTGATGCTGTTGCTGAAATTGTTCAGGAAGCAAGAAGAAGAAGTAATAGGAAAAATCATCTTACTTTGAGACTTAGAGAACTCGGAGGGATGGTAAGGGCAGCTGGTGATGTAGCATTAGCAAGAGGCGATAACATAGTTACAGTTGAGCATATAATTGAAGCAAGAAAACTTTCTAGATCTCTTGAACATCAGATTGCTGATGATTATATTGACAGAAAGAAGGCTTATCAAATATTTGGCTCTGTAGGTTCTCAGGTGGGTAAAGTAAACGGGCTTGCAGTTCTTGGGGAAGGAAGTGGTATTATCACTCCAATAGAGGTAGGTGTTGCACCTTCTTCTTCAAAGTCTCATGGCAATGTCATCGCTACAGGAAAACTCGGTGAAATAGCAAAAGAGTCAATTTCTATAGTCTCATCTTTAATAAAAATGTATACAAAGAAAGACCTCTCAAGTTATGACATTACTATTCAATTCCTTCAGGCTTATGAAGGTGTCGAGGGTGATAGTGCCAGTGTATCCGTTGCAACAGCTGTTATATCAGCAATTGAGGATATTCCAATAAGACAAGATGTAGCTATGACGGGTTCCTTATCCGTTAGAGGAGACGTTCTTCCAATTGGTGGAGTAACTGCAAAGATTGAAGCCGCTGTAGAGAGTGGAATGAAAGAAGTAATTATACCTTACTCTAATAAGGATGATGTATATCTAGAAAAATCAAAGATGGAACAAATAAAAATAGTACCAGTTAAAAGATTAGAAGATATTTTGAACTATGTACTAATAACTAAAAGAGATTCTGATTTCATTAAAAACCTATCCAAAGTAAAAGAAAATCTATGCTAGAATACCAGTGATCAAATGTTTCATTATATCGAATCAAATGGAGTTGACTCAAACTGTTATATACTTGAAAGTGATTTGACCGCATTAATTGATACAGGTACACATAAAAACTTTAGGCTATACGATTATGTAGATGAGAACGATATACAAGTTGATTTTATTATTAATACTCATTGTCACTATGACCACATTGGCGGTAATAAATTCTTCGAAGTTCCGATCTATGCACATGAAAATGATTACTTAGATATACAAAACGCAACTGAAAAGACCTTTTATTGGGGATTTGCCCATAACTTTAATGGTTACAAAAATGTTAATCCTTTGAAGGAAGACGAAATAATAGATCTTGGAGAGTATATTCTTAAGGTGATACATACGCCTGGGCATACTTCAGGATCAATGTGCCTTTTAGAAGAAAGTAAAAAATATCTTTTTTCAGGAGATACAGTATTTAAGGGATCTGTAGGTAGATATGACTTACCTTCAGGAAAACTTGATGAACTAAAGGAATCTTTAAAAAAGCTATGTAACATAAAAGCAAAAGAGGTTTTTCCGGGACACGGAGAAAGCTTTCCTGGTAAAGATCTTCTATTTAATAAGTATATGGTAACTTTGATGGAAGAAGATATATAAAATCCGTATATCTCCCGGCTTAGATTGATATGATATTTTTGTATAATTCAATTACTTGCCATTTTTTAATTTAATTTTTATTTTATTATTAAATTGACTAATATCTTGACTTTTTAATACCTTTTTTGACATTTTTCTGCCAAATAAAATAACTAAGATTTAAATAGTTGATAATTCAAACAATTAAAGGGGAGGTATTCTATGGAAAACATAGATCCTTTTGAAAACGTATTAAAACAACTTGATAAAGTAAACAAAGTTCTTAAGCTAGATGAAGGAATATATGATGCTCTAAAAAAACCTAAAAGACTTCTTGAAGTATCTGTTCCAGTCACGATGGATAACGGTAAGGTTAAAGTTTTTACTGGTTACAGATGTCAGTATAATGATGCTAGAGGTCCAACAAAAGGAGGTATTAGATATCATTGGAACGTTTCTATTTCCGAAGTAAAGGCTCTTGCAGCATGGATGACATGGAAGTGTGCTGTTGTTGACATCCCTTATGGAGGAGGGAAGGGCGGAATAATCTGTAATCCAAAAGAAATGAGCGATCGAGAAATTGAGAGTCTTTCTAGAGGATTTATTGCTGCTATTTACAAATTTATTGGTCCAGAGATGGACATACCCGCTCCTGATGTTTACACCACTCCTAAAATAATGGGCTGGATGATGGATGAATTCTCAAAGATAAGACAACATTATTCCCCTGGCGTAATCACCGGTAAACCCCTGTCAATTGGTGGATCCTTAGGCAGAGGAGATGCAACTGCAAAAGGCGCATGGTATACTATCAGAGAGGCTGTAAAATACTTAAAATGGGATATTAAAAAAACAACATCTGTTGTACAAGGATACGGTAACGCTGGTTCTTACATTGCAGAATTCTTGCATGACCAGGGATCTAAAGTTATTGCAGTTTCTGATTCTCAAGGTGGGATTTATAACCAGGCTGGATTGGATCCCTATAAGGTATTGGAACACAAAGAAAAAACAGGTTCTGTAGCCAATTTCCCTGGGGCAAAAAACATTTCTAATGAAGAACTCTTAACTCTTGAATGTGATATTTTATGTCCGTCAGCACTTGAAAATCAGATTACAGCTAAAAACGCAGATAAAATTAAGGCAAAAATGATTGCTGAGTTAGCCAATGGGCCAGTTACTCCTGAAGCTGACGAGATATTAATTAAAAAAGGAATATTTCAGATACCTGATTTCCTATGCAACGCAGGTGGAGTAACTGTATCCTATTTCGAGTGGGTACAAAACTTAATGAATTACTATTGGACAGCAGATGAAGTCTACGAGAAACTTGATAGAAAAATGACAAAAGCATTCTGGGATGTTATAAACGCAAAAGAAAAGTACAAGATTGACATGAGAACTGCATCATATGTCGTGGCTATTGAGCGAGTTGTAGAGGCAATGAAAGCCAGAGGATTTGGATACTAAAAAATATTTTTTATTTTATCTATATTTTATTTTTGCATTTTTATTATGTAAAACACTTATATAGTATTTCTTATTATTTTTAAACATGGAACCAGAAGTTGGCGATGAAATAATTTTGAAAAAGGGAGATATTAATTACCAAGGGATAGTAATACCATCTCCTAAGAAAGATTCTATTATTATTAAACTCTCTAATGGTTATAATATTGGATTTAGAAAAGATTCTGTTAAAGTAATAAGCGTTGAGAAAAAACAGAAATCAAAAATATTTTCTGAAGTTAAGTTTGATAAAAGGAAAGATTTGCCTGAAATATCCTTAATCTCTACTGGAGGAACAATAGCTTCTAGAGTGGATTACGAAACTGGTGGGGTCAGATGGCTAATGAAGCCAGAAGAGATATTTTTCATGGCACCAGAACTATCAGATATTACTAATTTTAGGAATATAATTTCCCCTTTCCAAATAGCTTCAGAATCCATGACATTTGAATGTTACAGAATTTTAGCTAAAGAAGCTGCTAAGGAATTAAATTCGGGGTCTAAGGGAGTTATTATTACACACGGAACAGATACTTTACACTATACCTCTGCAGCATTGTCTTTCATGCTTCAGAATCTTTCAAAGCCAGTATGTCTCGTAGGGGCCCAGAGAAGCCCTGACAGAGGTAGCTTTGACGGGTCAATGAATTTAATATGTGGTTCATATATTGCTGGACATTCTGACATTGGAGAGACAGTTATTGTAATGCATGGAGAGATGGACGACACTTATTGTAATGTACTTAGGGGAACAAAAGTTAGAAAGATGCATTCAACAAGGAGAGATACATTTAGACCCATCAATACGTCTCCATTAGCTAGAATATATATGAATGGAAAAATTGAGAAACTTTCGGAGTATAGATTAAGAAATGATGAGAATGAAGTCTATCCTGACATAGAAATGGAAGAAAAAACAGCTATATTAAAAGCATATCCAAATTTTAATCCTGATATTTTTGATTATTATATAGACAAGGGCTACAAAGGTTTGGTAATTGAAGCATCAGCACTCGGTCATGTTCCTACTGATACAATTGATGAAAAGTTTTCTTGGGTAAATTCGATTAAAAGAGCAATAGAACAAGGAATTATCGTCGTTTTTGCAACTCAATGTCTTTTTGGTAGAGTTAATCCATTCGTTTACTCAAATGGGAGAATAATGGAGGAAATGGGAGTTATATACGTCGAAGATATGTTACCTGAAACTGCATATCTTAAACTTTCATGGTTACTGGGCCATACGAATGATTACTTCGAGATAAAAAGAAACATGTTGTCAAATATCGCTGGTGAAATTAACTATAGAATACAAGGTGATAAAAATGGATTATAAAGAACTAGGGCTTAAAGTTGGTCTTGAAATCCATCAGCAGCTAAACACCGAAAGAAAATTGTTTTGTCATTGCCCTACATCCCTTAGAACTGATGACCCTATTTATACTGTTGAAAGAAGATTAAGGCCAACACCTTCTGAAATTGGAGAAATTGACGTTGCCGCTTTAAAGGAGTACTTGAGAGGTAAATCTTATGTCTATCAATACTATGACACAAACTGTCTCGTTGAGCTTGATGAAGAACCACCTCATTTGGTATCTGATGAAGTTAAAAGAATAGTTATTGAAGTATCATTGTTATTAAATTCAAATATTATTGAAGAAATACAAGTAATGAGAAAAACAGTTCTTGACGGTTCCAATACTTCGGCTTTTCAAAGAACAATGTTAATTTCAACTGACGGTTCGATTGATACCAATAACGGGCCAGTATCCATAATGACTGTATGTCTTGAAGAGGACGCCGCAAGATTGATTACTCAAGACGAAAGATCTAAAACATTTAGACTTGATAGACTAGGGATACCTTTAATTGAGATTGCTACAGGCCCAGATATATCTTGTCCTGAGCAGGCAAAAGAAGCAGCATATAAGATTGGACAAATACTTAGGGCGACGGGGAAAGTAAAAAGGGGTCTTGGAACAATAAGACAAGATCTTAACGTTTCCATTAAAGAAGGAGGAAGAGTAGAATTAAAAGGAGTCCAAAAACTCGAAATGATTCCCATTTGGGTGGAAAGAGAAATTGAAAGACAAATTTCACTTGTTAAAATAATGAAGGAATTAACAAATAGAGGTAGTGAAAAAGACCTCAAATTTGAATTTGTTAATTTGACTGATTTATTTACAAATACCTCTTCTAAGATAATTTTAGGCTCACTAAAGAAAGGCGGTGGAGTTTATGGAATTAAGCTGAAATTTTTTAGAGGAATCTTAGGAACTGAAATCCAAAAAGGGAGAAGATTTGGTACTGAATTGGCCGATCATGCAAAATCTTATGGTCTTTCAGGACTATTCCATATAGATGAACTTCCAAATTATGGCATAGTACAAGAAGAGGTTAACAATATCATAAATAGGTTAGGCGTAAATGAAATTGATTCATTCGTAATTCTTGCAGGAAAAGAAGAAATATGTTATAAAGCTTTAGAAGAAATATTTGATAGATGCAAAAAAGCTTTTTTAGAGGTACCAAATGAAACAAGAGACGCATTGGAAGATGGTAATTCTAAGTATTCTAGACCTCTTCCTGGGAGAGCTAGAATGTACCCTGAAACAGATATCCCTCCATTTGTATTTGATGAAAAACTGATCGAAGATGTCAAGAATAATCTTCCTGAAACTTTTGATCATAAAGTAAATAGGTTTATTTCAAAATACAATTTAAAGAAGGAAGAAGCAGAAAGAATTGCATACGATAGCCCTCAACTCTTTGAAAAAGTAACATCGTCTTTAGATATTAAACCAACGATTTTCATTAAGACTCTTGATATTTCTAAGAATCTTGAAAGAGAAGAGGGCTTCGTTGCAGATGATGAAATCCTTTATTTATTATTTGAAAAGTTATCGAAAGGTGAAATAGCAAAAGAGGGAATTGAAGAAATTCTTAAGAGGATATCAAAAGGAGAAAATATTCAAAAAGTATTATTAGACTTTGCTCCCGATAACAGCATCTCAGATGTAGAGTCTGCAATAGAAAAAATAGTCATTGAAAAAAGAGATTTTATCTTGGAAAAGGGCGATAGATCTATTTCTCCTATCATGGGGCTTTGCATGAAAGAATTTAGAGGAAAAGTTGATGGTAGCATAATTAATAGGATTGTAACTCAAAAAATCGAAGAAATTCTAAAACTTAAATAATTCTTTTCCTCCTTTTTTAATGTTCTTTAGACTGAACCTACACAATTTATTTAAATAATAAAAGTCTCTTTTTATCGTGGAAGCATGTTAGATTTAAATTTCTTTTTTAATCCTACTTCTGTAGCCGTGATTGGGGCGTCAGACTCGGTAGGCAGCGTGGGATATGAAATTATCAAAAATATGCTTGATACTTTCAAAGGAAACGTATACGCAGTTAATCTAAAGCAAAAACCCATATTTGGAAAAACTTGCTATAAAAGTATTCTTGACATTCCAAGTGAAGTTGACATGGCAATAATCGCAGTTCCTTCACCATTTGTTAAAGACGTTCTCGAAGATTGTGGAAGAAAAAAAGTGAAGGGAGTAGTAATTATTTCGGGAGGATTTTCAGAAATTGGTGAAAAAGCCAGAGAAGATGAATTACTAGAGATTGCAAAAAAACATGGAATTAGGATAATTGGACCTAATTGTATCGGCATATATGACAATTATTCTGGAGTAAACACTATCTTTTTATCAAAAGAGAAGATCTCTTATCCCCCTAAAGGTAAAATTTCCTTTCTATCTCAAAGCGGTGCATTTGCAGGATTAATATTGGATTGGACAAGTAAAGAAAGAATAGGAATGTCAAAAGTTGTTAGTTATGGCAATAAAATTGATGTTAATGAAGCTGATCTTATTAATTACTTAGACGAAGACGAGAATACAAAAGTTATCTGCTTGTATATTGAAGGTATTCGAAGAGGTCTAAAATTTATGGAAGCTGCAAAGAAAGTTTCAAAAAGAACCCCTATACTAGCATTAAAATCTGGTACGACTAAATCTGGAGCAAAAGCAGCTTCAAGTCACACGGGGAGTCTTGCCGGAGAAGATATTATTTATGAAGCAGCATTTAAGCAATCCCATGTAATTCGTGCTAAAAATTTTGAGGAACTTTTTGACATGGCAAAAGTTCTTGAAAAACAAATATATCCAAAAAGCGATGGAATTGCAGTTTTAACTAATGCAGGCGGATTAGGGGTCATGACTGCAGACGCACTTGAAATGAATAATTTAAGACTTGCAAATCTAAGTGAAGATACTATTAATCAGTTAAAGAAACAATTTCCTGAGAGAGTTATTGTTTCAAATCCAATCGACCTAGTTGGGGATGCAGATAAAGAAAGGTATGAAATAGGATTGGACGCTCTTCTAAAAGATGAAGATGTTGGCCTTATTATAGTTATTTTATTACTTCAAGTTCCTACCCTTTCATTTGAATCGATAGACATGTTATTAAGTACTAATCAAAAAGCTGAAAAGCCGATTATAGTATTATGTACGGGTGGCGAGATAGTCTCAAAACAACTCCTGAAAGGACTGCAAGGGCAGCATATGCCTTAATTAATCATGCAAAAACTAGAGGTGATATTCCTGGACAAAGTAAAGAAAATACTGGAATCTGTAAAATCTGAAGGTAGAAAAGTCCTAATGGAACATGAAGCAACTGAAATTTTCAAGGCATATGGGATAGTAGTCCCAAAAGAAGGAGTTGCTACTTCAGAAGTTGAAGTATTAAAGATTGCAAGACATGTAGGCTATCCAGTAGTTTTAAAAATTGAATCACCAGATATACAACATAAAACAGATGCTGGTGCAGTAATTCTAAATCTAGCTACAGCAGAAGATATTCTTAAGGGGTATAGAAAAGTAATTGAAAATTCAAAAAAATATAAACCTGATGCAGATATACGTGGTGTTATAGTCCAGCATATGATGCCTAAAAATAGAGAAGTTATAATTGGTGTATCAAAGGACAAACAATTTGGGCACGTTGTAATGTTTGGCCTTGGCGGAATTTTCGTTGAAGTTTTAAAAGACGTTTCATTTAGAATTGTTCCAATTGAAAAAGAAGATGCCTATAGCATGATATATGAGATAAGATCTCATCAGATGCTATGTGGTGTTAGAGGTGAAAAACCTTCTGATGTAGACGCTCTTGCAGATATAATAATCAAAATTTCAAATCTTGTATCTGATTTTCCAGAAATAAAGGAACTTGATATAAATCCTGTCTTTGTCTATGAAAAAGGAGCGGTAGCTGTAGATGCTTTGATAGTCTTAGATTAGGGCTATTCAATTACTTCGTAAAAGACATCATTAAATGAGCCTTTGTAAGTGACATTGATTAAAGAATAATACTTTGTTTTTTCAATGTAATTACTTGCATTACTAGTTGGATCAAATACTACCCAATCTCCTTGATATAGAAGCTCAACCCAAGCATGACCACTAGCTGATGATGTTAATCCAAATACTACCTTTACGTCTTCTGGGGAATATCCTTTTGCCCTTAACAGTGTGCATAATAAGATGGCTTGATCTTCACAATCACCGGTGCCAAGATTTAAAGTTTCTTCAGGTAATTGCCAATATTCAAATCTATACTCATGAGTAGCATAATCCTCTACATATCCTATATTGTCTCTGACATATTGGTATATCGAAGCAGGATCTTTAGTTTGCATTTTATCCGCTAAAAACTTTACTTTTTGATTTTCTGGAGTAATGAAGACTGTCATATCATATTTTTTTAATTTCTCATAATAAATAATTTGATTATTTAGATTAGTAATGCTTAGTTTTCTTTGATTTATGGATTCCTCAAGTTCTGATATAGCTTTTTCTTCAAGTTCGATATTTTTCTCAGTAGAAAGTATTTCATTCTCTAAACTATATTTTTCTTTTTGATATAAGAATAAATTATTTTGAAGCTCATTTTTTTCATTTAATAGGCTATTGTATTGAAAGTACCGTATAGAATAACCACTAATGGAAATTATAGTAATGGCAATCATAATAACAATTAGGATATTAAATTGTTTATTATTCAATTTTATAACCTCATTAATTTCTTATCATTGAATCTATATATTTCCTGAACATTATATAAGAAATAAATATCATTTTTATTAAATGAATCATAGTTGTTATCCTCTCTAGGTAAAAGTAAATATGTTCTACCATTTAATTTCAGTTCTACCCAAATATCTGATGAATTTGAATTTAATATGCTTAATTTTGCCCCAACTACTTCAACATCATTTTCACTAAATCCTGCTGTTCTAAGCATTGAAATAAGTAAAATTATTTTATCTTCATACTCACCCTTCTTATCTTGAAGTATGTCCTTAGGGTAATTCCAATAATCTATTCTTCCATTTCTAATTAATTTTTCATCTTTTTTGATTTCATCTCTTACAAAATTAAATATCGCTCTTACTTTTTCTGCTTGTCCCATATTAGGAGTAATTATTTGATCAATAGCTTCTTTAACAATACTATCATTAACATCTATGAAATCTCTAGGGTCGTTTGTCTCATATAATCTATATGAAAAAACAATCAAGTTTAATTGATTTTGTTTCTCCAAAAGAGATTTATCTTCTTCATTTAATTCCTTTCTAAAAGAACTCTTATCTAAAAGTATAGATTTTTTTTCACTAAGGACTGAATTTGTATCTTTTAAAAAAATATACGCTTGATTTACTTTTTCTTTTAATTCAGAATTTGATTTAAATTGGATATTTACTTTTTCAGATTGAAAAATAAACATTATCGAGAAAATTAAACTCAAAATAATTAAAAATACAACGATAAAAATTCTTTTACCCATGATACATACCTTTTTTGTTTATATTTAAGAATTTCTTAAATCAAATATAACGCATCTCAAAATATCTATTATTTTTAAGAATATATTAGTCTGCACCTATTATCTTCCTTGCAGCCATTATTAAAGGATCCAATACACTTGAAATCGGAGGTGCATATGAAGTCTCAGAAATTGCAACTTGATGTACAGTAGTCTTCCTTCCTATTAGAAGCGACATCGCATCTATTCTTCCCTTGACTCCTTCTTTTGAAATAACTTGTGTTCCAATTACTCGATAATCACTATCAGATAGTATCTTAACATATATGTCTTCTCCCCTTGGGTAATATCTAGCTCTTGTCAAACCTTTTGCTTTTCCTTCAAGAGGAACTATGCCATACTCAATTGCTTTCTCTTTAGTAACACCAACTGATCCTATTTCTAATTCCCCTACCACAGCGATACTTGGGCTAGATATCGATCCAAAAACAGAATTCTTCCCCATTATATTATCTGCTACAACTATCCCTTGCCTAATTGCTGTAGAACCCAATGCACTTATCGTAGATTTGTGAGTAATTATATCCGTTACTTCAACACAATTACCACAGGCGTAAACGTTATTGACGGATTTACCCTTTCTTTTCACTCTTAAGGAAGCATCAGTTACTATTCCTCCTGTACTTCCGATTTCTATTCCTGCGTCTATAGCTAAATCAACATTAGGTTTAACTCCAACAGATACCAATACTAAATCAGTTTCGTATTCATTCCCATTAGCTTTCAAGTGAGTAACTTTTTCTTTTCCAATAATTGCCGATGCAGTCGTAGAGGTGTGGATTTCCATATTAAGGGAAGATAGATATTCATAAACGATATCCCCCATATCCTTATCTAAAATATTTGGTAGAACATGGTCTTTCATCTCTATAACTCTTACCTTAAGACCTTTTTTTAGAAAAGCATGGGCCATTTCAAGGCCAATGGCACCAGCACCAATGATAGTAGGATTTTTTGCAGAACTTAATGCATCACGGATATTAAATGCATCTTCAAGGGAATTTAGAAAATATACGCCTTTAAGATTAATTCCGGGTATAGGAGGTGCTATAGGTTTTGCCCCCGTTGCAATTACTAGTATATCATATTTAATTTTTTTATTGTCATAGCTTACAGAATTATCATCAATTTCTATTTTCTTCACTTTAGTTTTAGTGATTACATTAATACCCATTTCTTTGTAATAATTTTCATTTCTTAATATTAAACTATCAAATGAAGGGATATTACCAGAAAGTACGAAAGGAATTCCACAAGGACTATATGCGAAATATTCACGATCAGTAATAACTGTGATTTCAATATCTTTATCTTTTCTTCTAACATGAGATGCAACTGGTAAACCTGCAGCACCAGCACCTATTATCAAAAGGTGTTTTGGCATGTTCATTATAAAATAAGTTTTACCTTTTAAATTTAAGGTAGGAAAAAAGTAGAAAATATGCCATTATTGCCTCAAATTAATTATGAGATTTATGATTAACCTTACTTTTTTTCTTTTGCCCTTCGGCTGATTAGGTTTTTGGGCTAGCTTAAGCTAATCTTCTGATATAAAAGTACTTTTTACTCAAATTTTGGGTAATTTCCCAAAATTTGTCGATAGCTGACGCTAGGCAGAGTTAGCAAGCGTTTGGAGTTGATACAAGTTAAAACAGAAACAGGCAAACATCATCTTTACTCTTACCCTTGGAATAGTTGTAACAAGAACATGGCCAGAGTTAAAGACTCGCTTGATGACGGCGTAATGACGCTCTATT
>LNGD01000029.1 GCA_001587675.1 Candidatus Methanofastidiosum methylothiophilum | reverse complement strand
TCAGTTGGAGCGTACGACGTGGAAGCAGTATTCCCTCTTAGCAACTACCATATTAATTCTATCTCTTATGTTGGGCACACTCCTCTAGTAAGTAATAACAGCCCTACAGACTTTGTTTGGAGATACGGAGACTATTTTGCCACTAACACTCAAGCTAGAATCTTAATGAATGTAACTAAGAAATGTACTGATCAAGGTGGAATGAATGCCAACCTGTACTGGGATGGATTATGTAATAAGGATGGAACATACGATAGAGAATGCCAAGATGACGATCCGCAAAATCCTCTAGTGCTCAGTGGCAATGTTTGTCTAATGAAAGTTCCAGAATTATTATGGGCAACCACTGATAAAGCGCAATGGAAACTATGTCTTACAAATGCCGGAAGCGGTGCAAGTTATAATGTATGGCTAGAAGATGTTATAGGGGCCGGTCTTTCATATAATTCATCAAGTGGAACTTATTCACAACTTTATATTAATCAAGACAGAAATGGAAATCCAAGTAACGGTGCAACATGGATTATCGATAAAATTAATGCAGGAGATAAAACTGAAGTCATATTTACTGCAAATATTGACTCATGTACTAATCTCACAAATACCGCATCAACTAGTGCAGGATGTTTAGGCTCTAATTGTCAGCAGAACATAAAAACTGCTAGTTCTACAATAAATATACCTGGGTCAGCAGCTCAGACTACAAATCGTCTCCCTGCCTTTATCGATATGTGTAAACAGGAACCTATTAAAGTTATAGTAAAAAACAGTGGACTTACTACAATATATAACGTTAATGTGACAGTCACAAAGCCAAATGAACTAGTTTATGTACCTGGCACAGGAATTCCAAATGATGCAGAGAATATTTCTGCTTCACCTTTGAGATGGACAAAGCTACAGGCACCAGCCTTAGCTGAACTTGATCCTGGGGAATCAGTTAACGTTTCTTTCCAAGTAAAGAGCAGCTGCAACATCCCCCAAAGTGGTTCTGTTTCTTCACAGTCATTTTTTGGCACACCTTGCGGTACCATTAGTCAAAGTCAAGCGAGTACATCTAATATCAACACAAGATCCCCTATTATAACAATTGCCAAAACAGGCAGAAATGTCACAAAAGGTCAAGTTGAATATGGAAATCCTGTAGTTGCTGAATCTGGAGATACAATTGAATGGAAAATTGATATTACAAACAATGGGGCTGCTGAAGCCGAGTTAGTTCAATTTTGGGATGATCAGCCTCCTAATATGACTTATCAATCGATTAGTCCAACACCTAGCGGAGGAGGCAGTGGCACTTCACTTAATCCTTGGATTCATGGAACACTTGCAGCATCAACAACTACTACTTATTACGTAACAGCAACTGTAAATAACACATGTTTACTCACTTCTAATCAAACAGCATATGTTAAGTGGGGATGTGACGATAGTTGCATTGCAGATGTTGAGAATGTCGTAGTCGTTTTAAGAACAGATCCTGAGCTATCTTTGGGTCAGACTCTATGTAACTTTACAACTTGCAGCGGGTATATAGAAATTAGAGTCACTAATGCCGCCAATCGGCCAACTGCTAGAAATGTTCAAGTTACTTCAGTCTTGCCTGCAGGGTTTGTTTATGATTATAATCTCACTGCCCCAGGTCCAAACACTCCTGTAAATCCAACTCAACCAACATGGAATTTAGGAGATATCACTGCTGGTCAAACAAAGAACATTATATTCATGGTAAAAGACAATGGTACAGCTTGTGGGACTGCAACTCAAGTTACTAATACAGTATCTGCAATATTCTTTAATTCATGCGGGGACCAAAGGTCTGCAGTTCCAAGTACTTGGAATGTTACTCCACAAAAACCAAATCTAACTGTTGATAAATCTCCAGCAGTCCAAGTTGTTGGGGTCGGTGGGCTGGCTAGCTGGACTATTACTGTGAGGAACACAGGAAATACCAATGCTAATAATGTAACAGTTATAGATATTCTTGATCCAAACTGGAATCTGTCAACTATAGTCGCTAGCAATGGCTCTAACGGAGAAGTTCCATCAATTGTAGGAGATACAATAACTTGGAATATTTCTAATCCAATTTCTGGACCATCAGGTACATGGACAGCTACCCTTTCTGCTAATTTAATTAATGCAGCGGGTACTGGAAGAAATGATGTATATGTTCGAGGAAGATGTCCTTCTGGATGTACTTATAGTAGTGGCACTGACAGTGCTACAATTCTAAATCTTGAAGGGATAGCCAAGACTTCAAGAAAGGAAACAGCTACAATCGGTGAAGAAGTTATATTTGATATTGCTGTTAACTACCATGGAGTCGGTTCAGTTTACAGAGATACTTCTATCTTAGATACTTTGCCAGGTGGGCTTAGCTACGTGTCCCACACATTTAATGAAACTAATGCGTCAATACCTCATCCTTACACTCAAGCAGGACAGTCAATTAACTGGATGTTGGGATCTCCTTCAGGTTTACCTGGAAGAACATTTACTGGGCCAAACAGCGTTCAGATTGCTCTAACAACAAAGATTAGAGACATCCCAGGAAATGTAAACGGTGTTACATTAATTAATCCAGTTAATACTACATTTGTGCAGGATGGCAATCCAGGAAACTTTTCAGATAGTGATGATGTACAGATTGTTGAGCCCAATTTAATTATTTCAAAGGATATAAACGGCACAACTTCCATGCAAGCCTTACCGGGCCAGAGTATTCATTATAGAATAGTTGTTACAAATAATGGAACAAGCCCTGCATTTGAAGTATATATCAGGGATCAAGTCCCTAACGGACTTATACTAAATGTAGGCTCTATCACATCCACACCCAATGCTAACAGTTTATCTGTGTCTGGAAATGACATTGAATGGTATTACAATTCAATAGTTAATGGGGATTCAGTTACCCTTGAATATGATGCAGTTGTGCCCCCAAGGGGTGGATTGTTCATTAATAATGCAAATGTACCCCAAAATGGTTATTCCTCGATGCCCGGACCAGTTGATGGTGAAAGATACTATGGGCCTTTAAGTGATGATACTCAGTTGACAACACCGGGAACAGATCTTACAAAGGTAACATTAAACACTGAAGCAAATATTCCTTCACCTGGAGGAGTAGTATACTATAGGCTTACAATTGAAAACTCAGGAGCACTACCACTAGACCCCGTTCAATTGATAGATACATTACCTGACGGCCTAACATACATCACAGGAAGTGCCGATATTAATACTTCCCCAATGAGTGACCCTGCAATTGTTCAAAATCCAAACGGGTCTGAAACTTTGACATGGGCCAACCTTAACTCTTTACTCGCAACACCTCAACTTGATATGCCGGTAGGTCAGTTTATCATTGTTGAGTTCCAGGCAAGGGTTGACCCTGGAAGAATTGGAACATTTATCAATGAGGCAACTGTAATTGGAACAGTTAGAAATCTAGGTGATGTAACAGATACCGATGATTCACCAGTAGGCGTTAAGAAACCAGCTATAAGTATAATTAAATCAGTTCAGCCTCCTTACGGGAAGGTAGGATTTGAAAACCAGTTCACTTTGAAAGTTACAAATACCGGAGAAGTTCCATTAAATCCTGTTTTAGTAGAAGATATTCTACCAATAGGGCTAACTTATGCAGATAGTGCTAACATCGCCCCAGATTCAGTCGTAGTCAATGGTGATGGAACTACTAAGATCGTTTGGAACAATATAGGTGCACTGGCCGTTGGTGAA
This sequence comes from Candidatus Methanofastidiosum methylothiophilum, assembly GCA_001587675.1. Taxonomy (GTDB): domain Archaea; phylum Methanobacteriota_B; class Thermococci; order Methanofastidiosales; family Methanofastidiosaceae; genus Methanofastidiosum. The sequence goes on along the minus strand of LNGD01000029.1, from coordinate 10,680 downwards.
AGCAGACTAGTCATTTTCTCTGCTAAGTTCAATGGTCTAGAAAATTTAAGCATTAATCGTACATCAACAGAAGGATGGCCTCCAAACGGTGACTCAGTAACAGACGATGATCAGGTTCAAATTCTTAAAAAGTCCGGAGGAGAACCAAGAGAGATTATTAGAATAACTACAAAAGGGTACATGAAGAGATGTGACTTATGCTATGATCAGGAGTTACTCAAAGAAGCCAGAGAACTCATAACAAATCAAAACGTGCTAGATGAAGATGACACATGCTGTAGGCCTGACGATATCATTGAAGAGCTACAGATAGAGATAGTAAAGAATAACTTAGACAACGACCCAAGATACTTAAGTGCGTTAAAACTATTAGATGACGCAGATGAACTATGCAGAGAAGCAAACGAAGCATTTGAAAAGGGCAACTACAGCTTAGCTCAGAAATTAACTAAGGACAAGTGTCAAGCAATCGGAGAAGCAATAAGACTCATGATAGAAGTCCTTTCTTCTAAATTTTAAATTAAAAATAAATTTTTATTTTTAAGGTAAAAATACCTCATTTTCTATTTTCTGTGGTAAGTACTCTTTAGCGACAAATTCTAAGGATTTGTTTGCAAGTGCCTGCTGCTCAATCCTTACTCCAAGCTTCAAACATTTTTTCATCTGCTCTTGCCAGTCCTTGTGTTTGAACCAATCGTACTCCATAATCTCAGCGATTCTCTTTTTGTCCATGTCCTTTAGCTTTTCAGTAACTTTTTGGAGACCATAATCATCGATATCGTCCATTGTCATTCCTATGAACTTTGCATCAGGAACCCCAAGTCTTCTGGACAGATATGCAAGATTCATTGATCCCTGTTTTATTGTGGAATAGATATACCACCCGTAAGGATCTCCATCTGTAAATACATAAACCGGTAGATTTTTTTCAATATGGAGTCTATTGATTAATCTTCTTATACCTCTTGGAGCTTGTCCTTGACATGCAACTAATAGTGCATTATTGTTCTGTGCAAACTTTTCCTCAATAAGCCTATCACACATTGCCGCTGTTTCTATTACAAGAATGTATTCTGCATTTAGATTTAAGAATTCAATGTCTTCAACTGTACCAGGTACAGCCCATCCACCTCTACCAAGTTTTGAAGCGTTAAATTCATCTTCACCATCCTTTAAAACAATATCTCCGTATATGTAACCTCTTCTGTCAGCCGTAAGATTAAGTTCTTCTCTTAATATGTCAAGTGCTGTTTCTAGATCCTCAATAATTGGATTAGATTCAATCTGATCATCAAAGGTATTCTCTTTAGAGCCTTCAACTGTGTGCTTTAAAGCATAGTACAACTCTCTGATCCCGGCATGCTTATTTTCTTCAACAAGCCTTCTACAGTAGGAGGCAACAAGAATAGTCTGCATGAATTTCTTTGTATGGGCAACATTTAGAAAGTGCCTTTTGGAGAATTTATCTCCTAGCTGGATAACTTTTTCATCATCGTCAAAATAAACGTTTGATTTTCCTCTTTGAGGTATCTTAATAGCAGGATTTTCTTCTCTCATAATCTGTTCATAGATTTCTTCACCAAACTTACCAAGAATAGAAGGGATATTTTGTGATTTACTCTCCATTCTGGATCACCTCTTCTGCACCATTCTCCTCTGAAACAGCAGCGATTTCTTCTTCACCGTTACTATCCTCAAAGTCGTATTTTTTCTCAACTATGTCGGTTAACATCTTTAGGATGTGTGACGTATCTTTCATTTTTATAAGACTACCAAGAGCATTTGCAGTTTCTGGAACGTACTTTAGAAGGGTCTTCTTTTTTGTCATCTTTTCGTATTCCCTTCTTTTACCAGATAGATACCTTGAAAGTGCTCTTCCTGCATCCATCAGGGCAAATCTAATTTCATTGTAGATTTCTTCTTCATTTGCAATAGCCTGCTTCCCTGCAGATGTATATGGAATGTGAGTCGAAACAAGATTAACAAATATAGTAAGAGGTGCATTTTCATCTTTTACCCCATATCTCTTCCATTCAATGGATTTTGCAGCTTCAGTTATGCAGCATCCACCTTGGTCAAATATTAAGGGGGTCCTGTTGGCATATCTTATTATATCAAGTCCATTGTTTCCAGCGCCACCTCCATAGGCAATTCCTGCTTCGACAATAAATGCTATACCTCCATGGTATGTTTGAGGGGATCTTGTAACTGTATGGACAAACTCTGGTGCTAAAATTCCTTCAAGTCCCTGTTTTACTGCTTCAGCTCCAATTGGTATAAGTCCTTCAGTAGGAGGAGCCATGAATGTAATCTGCTTAATTGCATTAACTAGTTTTTCAGCATATTCCCAATCAACTTTTTTTGGATTTATATCCATGTCAAGACCAGAAATTTGCTCGATTTCTTCAACCTTTTTAGGAGATACTCTTGAGAACTCTGAAACTAAAAAAGTTCTAACTCTCGTGGCACTTGAACTCTTTATCATGGATAAGATATCATCAGCACTTGTCCCATGAGGATGAGGTTTCATCTCCTTTGGGTGCTTTGGTATTTCTCTGACATTTCTGTCAAAGAGAATCTTGGTACCATCTGGCTCAACTAATATTATCCTGACATGTGGATTTGCAATTGCAGTCATCTTGAGATAACTATATGGGCCATACTTTGACCTGTTGTACTGCAGGTTCTTTGCTTCAAGATTAATTCTTGTACCTCTCCATTTTTCAGGATTTTTAAGAACTTCATGGGATAATATTTCACCAGCATTTTTTTCAACATCTATCTTAATGTTTACTTTGTTAATAGTTTTGTCACCAGTGGAAGTTACTACTTCAGTAGGTTTCCCTGTAGTAACCTGTGAATACATTACTGCTCCAGAAACACCTATACCCTGTTGACCTCTGGACTGAATATTCCTATGGGCTTTGCTACCTGCAAGCATTTTTCCAAAAACGTGCGGTATATATTCCAATGGTATACCTGAAGCATTATCCTCCATTATGACCCTATAGTGCTCAGGGCCAATTTCTGAAATATAAACAGATATATCGGGGAAAAGCCGAGCTTCTTCACAAGCATCAAGCGAATTTGTAACCCCTTCATGAACAAGTGTTGTTAATGAACGTAATTTACCAGTATATCCTAACATTGCTGCATTCTTTTTAAAGAACTCAGAAACACTTTGCATTTTAAATGCTTTAAATATTTCATCAGCATGTTTGACTTTCGTTTCTGACATTCAATTTCACCTATTGAAAACTAGTATTTATTTCTTTATAAGGCTTGCTATAAGGTATTTTGGATTATTTTAAAATTTTAGATAATTTATTATAAACTTCTTCAAAAGAACAATTAACAAATATAGATTTCTTTCTATTATGCTCCCCTTTTATTATAGTGGCATCACCAAAAATGTCCTTAAAAAAATTCTGAATTTCTTTATTAGCATGTCCTTTCATCGCCGGGGAAGTGATTTTTAGCTTTATTCTTTTGCTCCACTGATTATATTCAATACGGAAGTCACTTGAATTTGGAACTACTTCAATCTCTATTATGGTACCTCCTCTACTTTCCTTTAGCGAATCTTTCATGCAATCACTAATTAGTTTTATAAACTCAATAAATTGAACTCTTAAAAAAGTTACTTAGAGGTTAGCATGGCAAAGATTACTTTTTTGGGTAGTGGCGGTGGCAGGTTTATGACCATTACCCAAAAGCGTGGAACTGGAGGATTCTACATAGAAGATAGAATAAAGATTCATGTAGATCCTGGCCCTGGTGCTCACCTTAGAGCACTTCAAAACGACCTTGACCCAAGAAAGACAACGGCTCTCTTAGTGTCTCACTGCCATACAGACCATTTTAATGATGTTCCAATTTTGATAGAGAGTATGACTGGGGGAATGTTGAAAAAAGAAGGTTATATACTAGGTAGCAAAAGCGTTATAGACGGAAGAGAAGAGTACGCTTCAATTATTTTCCCCTATTATAGGAAAAATCTAAAGGGCATAATATCCTTAAAACCAAGTGAGTTTTTTGACATCAAAGGACAAAAAATAGAGGCTTTAAAAACTAAGCATTCTGATCCATATGGAATCGGATTTAAGATTTATACAGATTCAGGTATTATTTCTTACACATCAGATACCGAATACTTCAAAGAAATGGAAAATCAGTACATGGGCTCAAGGGTGATGATTCTAAATGTCACAAGACCCAATGGGGACAAAATACCTTTTCACCTTACTTCTGACGATGCAAGAGTAATCCTAGAAAAGGTAAGACCTGAAATTGCCATAATTACTCATATAGGCTACAAAATGCATTTAAAAGGTGCAGAAGATGAGAGAAACTATATCCAAGAGAAAAGCGGTGTCAGAACTTTAATCGGAGATGAAGGATTAAAAATTTATATGAATGGGCAACTTACCTACCAAGAGGCGGTGAAATAATGTTGGATAAAGACTATGACGGTAAAAAGATAGAAAAGAAATGGCAGAATTTTTGGCTTGAAAATCAGATTTTCAAATTTAACCCGGATAAAGAAGGCGAAGTATACGTTTTAGATACTCCCCCTCCATTTACATCTGGTTCACTTCACATGGGCCATGTAATGGACTTTACATGGATTGATTTTACTCAGAGATACAAGAGAATGAGAGGATTCAACGTCTACTGCCCTCAAGGTTTTGATTGTCATGGTCTCCCAACTGAATTAAAAGTTGAACATGAGTTTAAGATATCAAAGGACAATAAAGAAGCATTTATTGAGAAATGTAAGGAATGGACTGCCCAATGCGTTGATAGGATGAAGAGGCAGATGACAGATATTGGTTACTTTCCTGACTGGTCGAGAATGTACCTCACAATGAATCCTGAATATCTGAAGCTCGTTCAAACAACATTAATTAATTTTTATAATAAAGGATATTTATTTAGAGAAAAACACCCAATCCTTTGGTGCCCTAAATGTCAGACTGCACTTGCAAAGGCGGAAGTAGGATACGAAGAAAAGGATGGAAAACTATACTACTTGAAACTTCCTGTCGAAGATGGAAAAGATCATGTTGAGATTGCAACTACAAGGCCAGAATTGATGCCCTCATGTGTAGGTGTTTTTTTCAATCCAAAGGATCCAAGATATGAGAAGTACAAAGGCAGAAGTGTCGTCATACCTATTTTTGATAGAAAAGTTCCAATACTATCTGATGAAGAAGTCGATATGTCATTTGGTACAGGAATTGTATACTGCTGTACTTATGGTGATGAACAGGATATTCTTTGGCAGAAAAAATATGATCTTGACGTCATAACTTCAATCACAGAAGATGGCAAATTAAAGTCTGGTAATAAATATGATGGCCTTCCCGTAAAAGAAGCAAGGAAAGAAATAGTTTCTGATTTGGAGGAGCTTGGGCTTCTTGTCAAAACTGAAAATATCAAACATAGAATTCTTCTTCATGTTGAAAGAGGCTCATGCAAATCACCAATAGAACTTTTACCGATGGAGCAGTACTTCATTAACGTTAGAGATTTCAAAGATAAGCTAATTGAAAATGGAAAAATGATTACCTGGCATCCAGATTACATGTATGATAGATTTTATGACTGGACAGATTCGATGGACTGGGACTGGATCATATCTAGGCAAAGGGTATTTGGTACGCCTATCCCATTCTGGAAATGTAAGGATTGCGGAGAGCTTATGCCTGCAAAGATTGAATGGCTTCCAGTAGACCCAAGATTCGACAAACCCAAAGAAAAATGTAAATGTGGGTCAAATAATTTCATAGGGGAAATTGATGTTTGTGATTGCTGGGTTGACTCTTCAGCGACCCCTCTTGCTATTTCTAGATATTTAAGAGATGATGATTTCTTCAAAAAAACATATCCTGCTACTATAAGACCACAAGGATATGAAATAATTAGAACATGGTTATTTTACACCCTATTTAGGTGCAATTTAATAACTGGGAAAAATCCCTGGGATGAAACTTTAATACACGGTATGGTTGCAGGGCCCGATGGCCGAAAGATGAGCAAGTCTTTGGGAAATGTTATTGAGCCCGATGAGCCATTGAAGAAATACTGTGCAGATGCATTAAGACAGTGGGCACTTTTAGCATCAAAGGGAGAAGATTTTCCATTTACTTGGAAGGAAATTGAACACGGTAACAGATTTTTAACTAAATTCTGGAACGTTTCAAGATTTATTGAAATGAACACATCTGGCATAGATACTAATAATTTGAATATAGATTCCCTTACCGTCGCCGATAAATGGATACTCTCAAAACTAACCGAGCTCATAAAACATGCGACAAAAGAACTTGACGAATATAACTTTGCTCCGATTTTAAAAGAGATTAGAAATTTCCTTTGGCATGAAGTCGCTGACAATTATATTGAAATAGTAAAATACAGATTATATAACGACATTAAGAAAGAGCAGGCTGCTTATACCTTGAAGACTTTAATTAGAAACATAATTGGATTGATATCACCTTATACCCCACATATAACTGAAGAGATTTATAATGAGATGTTTGCCGACGAAGGAGTAAAGAGTATACATCTTACAAAATACCCTGACTTTAACTATTTTGACAACGAATCTTTTGCTAAAGGAGAGCTGCTAAAAGATATTACTGTAGCAATCAGAAGATATAAGTCTGATCTAAAAATGCCTTTGAATGCAAATCTAAATGGTGCAATCCTATACACTGATAAGAATGTAGACGGTATTACTGAAGACATTGCTAAATCTATGAATATCTCTCATCTAGAAATAAAGAATGGAAAGCCGGATATCGATGAAAAGATAACTGCAGTCATACCAAGATATGATATCATAGGGCCCAAATTTGGAAAAGATGTCCAAAAAGTTAAGTCTCTTTTGACCTCACATGTAAAGGAAATAGAAGAAAAAGGCGTGTTAATCCTAGATGGATTTGAACTAAATCGTGATTATATTGAAAGAGTAGAGCGTGAATTCTTCAAAGGTGGCAAGAAAGTTAATGTCATTAAGGACAAAGACTTCATTGTTGAAATTTTATAAAAACACTTTTATATTTTTTATAATATTATTGTTAATGGTCTATCTTAAAGTTGCTTACAACGGCAGAGAATTTTACGGGTCTCAGATTCAACCTGATGTTAGAACTGTCGAAGGGGACATATTCAAAATTTTAAAAAATCAAGGAATTGAAGCAACAAACTTAGGATTTCTTTCTAGAACTGATAAAGGAGTTTCTGCGCTTTCCAATATACTAAAGTTAGAAGTTAAAGAAGAATTAAATTTAAGAAAAATAACGCATGAACTTGAAGACATATGGATATATGGCGTCACTAATGACAAGCTTAATCTACCTTTGATGAAAACCTACCGCTATTATCTTTTTGATAAGGGATATGATGAAAATCTTATCCGAGAAGGGCTTTCCTTTTTCAATGGCAATCATGACTTTTTCTCATTTTCAAAATTTAATGGGTATGAAGAAACAAAAAGAAATATAGAAGCGGGCTATAGAAAAGATGGTCAGATTTATATATTTGAATTTAAAGGGAAAGGATTCTTATGGCAAATGATTAGGAGAATTGTGGGTTCAATAGTTGATTACGTCGAGGGTAATCTTTCTGAAGAGGATATTCTGGCTGCTTTAGCCGGAGAAAAAACTATTAATTCAAGACCTTTTCCTCCAGAGTATCTCTTGCTATACAATATTGATGATAAATCCAACATGTATTACGATGACTATGTTATAAGGGCATTAAAAAGGAGATTTTTAGATCTATTTTCGGATTTGTCGGCAAGAAGTCTATTAGAAAAAGAAAGCTTTGAGCAAATAAGCGAAACCGAAAAACTTATTAAAAGAGAAAAATCTTTTGAGTTCAACAGCCGGGTAGGGTAGTGGTCAATCCTTCGAGGCTCTGGACCTTGAGACGGTGGTTCGAATCCGCCCCCGGCTACTTCTTTTTAATTAAACAATAAGATATATAATTTACTTCTCATATATTTAATGATAGGTTATGATATGATTACAAAAGAAATATATGATGAATATTTAGAAAATCTTATTTCCGGTAATAGACCTAGATGTCGTGAAATAGTAGAAAATCTAATGGCAGAAGAAGTTGATATTAAAGATCTATATATTAACTTATTTCAAACCTCAATGTATCAAGTTGGAGAGATGTGGGAATCAAATCAAATATCCGTTGCTACTGAGCATCTAGCTACTTCTATTACTGAAAGTTTGATGGCTTTAATTTATCCAAATATTTTTTCAAAAGAGCATATAGGTAAAAAGGCCATTATTTCTTGTATAGCAAATGAGTACCATCAAATTGGTGCTAGGATGGTAGCAGATATCTTTGAAATTAATGGATGGGATGGGTACTTTTTGGGAGCAAATACGCCTATTAAAGATTTAATTAATTATATAGATTCGAAAAATCCAGATATTGTATGTTTTTCTTTAAGTGTATATTTTAACATAAGTGAACTAATGCTAACGCTTGAAACAGTTAAATCAAGATGGCCTAAATTAACGGTACTTCTGGGAGGTCAAGCCTTTAGATGGGGCGGTAAAGAACTAGCTGAAAAATATCCAAAGGTATTTTATATCGATTCATTAAATAAACTTGAAAACTTTATAAAAGAGATGAGTTAATAATGGTAGCTTCTACTAAGGAGATAGTTTATAAATATGTAAAAGAAGGCGCACCAGTTATTTTCTTACTAATATCTAAAAATGGAGATGTTATTGAAGCAAATTCTTATGCCAATAAAATAATAGGCCAAGATTTATCAAAAAAGAAATTTTCAGATATTTTCATTGATTTTAAAGATAAATTAGATTTAAATGATTTATCAAAAGACCCATCCAATACTGTGATGCTCAATATAAATACCGTTACTGGACTTCCTCAAACTTTTTATTTTAATTTTTATAAGGATGCAGATGATATACTTGTGTTAGGAAAACTAGATATTGTTGAGCAAGAAAAGCTGAGAAAGGAAATTATTAATCTAAATAATGAATTAAATAATTTAACAAGAGAGCTTCAGAAAAGTAATATTGAGCTAAAGAAACTTAACGACCTCAAAAATCATTTTTTAGGAATGGCAGCACATGATCTAAGAAATCCTTTGGGGTTAATTATGAATTACAGTGAATTTATACTTCTAGAGGATTCTACTTTAAGTCAAGAACATAAAGCGTTCTTAGAAACAATTCTCTCATCAAGTGAACTTATGAGAAGATTGATAGATGATTTCCTCGATGTATCTATAATAGAATCTGGACAGTTTGCTTTAGATATAATGACAGAAGATATGATATCCGTAATTAAAGATGGCATAAAAAGATTGGAATTCAAAGCAAAGAAAAAACAAATTAATATTATCTTTAGCTCAAATCAAGAATCAATTTACGCAGATATTGATAAGCACAAAATAATTCAAGTATTTACAAACTTACTTTCAAATGCAATTGAATACTCTTTCTCTGGGTCTAATGTTTTTGTGGAATGTATACAGAATCAAAGTGAGGCAATTGTTTCAGTAAAAGACGAGGGTCCTGGAATACCCGAAAATGAAATTGGCAATCTTTTTAAGTTTTTTGGGAAGGCTAGTACTAAAAAAACAGGTGGGGAAAAAAGTACGGGAATTGGATTGGCAATTGCTAGAAAGATTATAGAAGCACATAAAGGTAAAATATGGGTAGAGAGTAAATTAGGTGATGGAGCAAAATTTTATTTTTTAATTCCAATAGGAGGGAAATAAATGAAAGAAAATCTATTAGAATCTGCAAAAAAATTAAATCAGCCACCGTTAGAATATTCGGAAGAATTCAATCAAAAAAAAGATAAATTAGCCTCTGAGCTATCTAGAAGGATGTCTTCAAGAGAGGATATAGAAAAGCTTGTAGGAAAAGGTAATATAGGCATGATGGAAGATAATAGTAGAAATCTTAGTAGATTCATGGGGTCGCTTTTCTTAAACTATAATCCCGAAGTATTTGTTGAAACTATGCTCTGGGTTTTTAAATCATATCGGGCTCATGGATTTCAACTAGCTTTTTGGTCAGCAAACGTTGACACTTATGCGGAAATAATGAAAGAAGAGCTTTCGCCTGAAGCTTATAAATATCTATATCCGTTCTTTGAATGGATTATAGTTAATATACCTTTATTCTCGAAGCTTACTGATAAATAAGATTTATAAATAAATCTTTTGATAACAATGCAATGGCCAGAGCAAAAATACTTTTGGTAGATGACGATAAAAAAGTTCTTGAAGCTACTTCAAGAATACTTACGTCTATTGATTGCGATATCGAAGAGGCTAATAACGGCAATGAATGCTTAGATAAAATTCATAGTTTCCGGCCTGATCTAGTTATTTTAGATGTAGTTCTCCCAGATATCGATGGAATTACTGTATGTAAAAAAATAAAATCAAACCCTACCTTGATAGGAACATTCGTTGTTTTAGTATCAGGAGTTAAAATATCTCCCCAACAACAAGCTGAGGGTCTTGATTCTCTAGCTGATGGTTATATAACGCGCCCATTTGTGGCAAAAGAATTTATAGCGAGAATTGAATCAATTTTGAGGATTCAGAGAACAGAAAAAGCATTAAGAGAAAGTGAATCAAAATTAAAAACTATTTTTGAC
>LNGD01000028.1 GCA_001587675.1 Candidatus Methanofastidiosum methylothiophilum | reverse complement strand
GATTTCTCTCAACAGCACTTATTAATTGGGAATCAATTATTTCAGAGTATGCTTTTATTTTTTCAATTTCATTTGGTATACCCCTTAGATTACCTATTATTCCCCCCATTTTAACATTAAGATTAAACAGACCTTTTGCAATATTATTTGCTGCATAAATTGAAAGATATTCTCCGCTGGTGACTATGTAGATTTCATCTGCATATCCCTCTCGTGCAGGTCCTGCAAAACCACCGCAAACTACGTCTCCTGGCACATCGTAGAAAATGATATCAAAACCTTTTTCTAAATAATAATCTTTATTAAGAGTTTTTAGAGCAACAAGAATTCCCCTTCCTGCACATCCAACGCCAGCCGCTGGCCCCCCTACTTCAACACATTTAACACCATTGTAACCTTCAAAAATTAACTTATCTGGGTCCGTAATGCCATTTTTGTACAAATCTAGTACAGTATCAATTCTTTTCCCATTGAAAAAATTAATAGTACTATCACTCTTTGGATCGCATCCAACTAACAACACCTCATAACCCTCAGAGGCTAGATTCACACAAAGATTTGAGGATATTGATGACTTTCCTATTCCACCTTTACCATATATTGCAATTTGTTTCATTGGATCCCCGCTGCTTTTCTTATGGCGTCACCAAGTTCACTGAGAACGATGTCCCTTGAACCCATTACTGTTGAATGAGAAGCTATTTCAACTGTAACATATCTATATCCTTCTTCTTTTAGAGGTTCTACTTCCCTTGGACCATTTGTCGCAGCTATTGAATCTTTATATATAACAGGGAGCGCTTGAGGTATGCCAACTGCAACGAGGAGGTCAAAATCTTTATCCTTAAGATATTCAATAGCATTCTTACCCGCAACCGGATATTCGTCCATACCCCCAGAGATATGGTCAATAGTTATTCCATTTTTTTCAAGATTATTTTTTATGTCCTGTGCGTATCTTCTAATTCTTAAAAGACCTACATCTGTGGAAAGATTCCCAACGTTAATTATTTGGCCACCATGTTTTTTAGAAGCCAGATTAATTGCAATAAGTATGTCTGCGAATAAATAAGCGGTTTCTTTTTTTGCATTAAGTACAACTGCTATTTTTTTATCTTCTTTCAATTTTTTTATTATATAATCTGCAACTTCTCGTAGTTCATCGCCCCTTAAAGGTCTAGTATATTTTGATTTAGCCATTCCTTTATTAGATTCAACTTCAGTAGCTAAAAGAAGCATTTTTGTTTGTCTTTGGTATTCTTTTTCGTCAATGAGCCCAAAATCCATTGCAGCCTTTAGTGTTTCTATAGCGCCTCTAGTGTTAGCACCCATGCAACCATGGATCTCTACAAAGAATGCCTTTTCTTTTAAACCTGAATCGTTAATAGCTTTCTTTACATTTTCTCCTATAATCATGCTTACACATGACCCAACAACTCCTATAAGTTTCGGAGAGAATAGCTCCTCAACTTCTTTGAGTACTTCAATTAATTTATCACTTGCGCCAAATATTAAGTCTTCTTCAGTCATTGAAGTTGTAACGACTTTCATTCCATCTTCTTCTAAAAGTCTTGCAGCTCTAAAACCACAACCTGAAGGTCCATGCAAGACAGCTACATCTACATCTAAATCTCTTAATGTATATAGGGCAGCGACAATTGGATTAGGTCTTGGCGTTAAAATATTCATCTTATCCCTTACCACTTTCTATCAAAAGGTCTCCCTTCTTTATATTTAGTTCTTCACTATCCCTTAGGTATTTAAATCTTTCAAAATTATGAGTTCCTTTAACAAATGCATTATCTATAAAATTATTAAATTCACCAATTACTTTGTCTATATCCTCTAACTTAATTTTTTGACAGTGTGAATTATTTGATAAATCTATTAGCAAATTAATACTCTTATAAGGCATATCGTAATAATTCATTAAATTAGACAGTAAGTATCTTAGACTATCCTCTGAGAATCCCCCCGATTTATCGATTATTTTAGTATAATCCTTTTCTTGAAACACTGTTTGCCTGTTTTCAACACCTTTAAAAACAGAAAAATATTTAGAGATTTTATCTTGATTTATATTTAATATTTTTAATGTTAGAGCTCCAAACAAAATAGAGTTAATATAACCTGTTATTAGATAATCCCCTCTAAATTGCACTTTGGATTCCTTTTCCTTCCACATAAGGGTTGACTCAATATTTTTGCCAATTTCAAGCTTATCTGGTATTTCAATTGAAACGTCTTTCCATATCTGAAATATTTCTTTTTCAGAATTATCAACGATATTTCTTAATTTTTTATCACTTCCATCAACAATTATTTTTCCTTCAGATAAGCTAAAAATTTGTTTCTTTGCTTCAAATGAATTGCTCGCTCCATTCTTTATTTGGTAAATAGGATCCATACTTGTCAGGATTGAAACATCACCGATTCCGGACACCCCAAGACTCTCTTCAAATACGTATAAGCCATCCTCCATCTGAGACAATATCTTGGCAGTATTGGCTGGCGTTATTGAGTTTTCAGATTTAATTATTTCCGACCGACCTTTTATCAACCTTTCAAATCCCCTAGAGGAATTTAGATATACAGTTTCATTAAATGAAAGAAGATACGATAAAACATATGAAGTTGTTGTTTTTCCTTTTGATCCAGTAATTTCAATTATTTTATTTTTATTGACATTTTTGTAAAAAAGAAATTTTACAAGTTCATGGTGAGTAATTTTTTTACTATCTGGAAAAAAAGAAAGAAAATATTCCGGACAGTGGATAGGATAGACGACGATATAATCCTTATAATCTTTATCCAAAGTCGTTATTGTTTTGATATTTTTTTGTAAAAGTAATTCCCTTTTGTCATTTCTTGTTTGGTATATGTCGTATGCGATTACATTGTAGCCCCTATCCTTTAAGATAGAAGATAGTATATCCCCACCATGATTAATATCCAAGACAATAAAATTCTTCATTAGTACTTTTCCTTTACCCTGTCCCAAAGAATTTCTGCAATTCTTCTGTCGGGGCCAATAGGCTCACAGTATATTAATTTTACTTTTTTCCCTTGAACTTCAATGGTACTCTTACCATTTTCAAATCCGCCGACCTCATTAGGGATATCTTCAGTTGTATGGACTCCCTTTGCAAGAAAAACTGGAATTATGTATAATTCGTCTGCACCTTTTTTAACGGCGCTAACAATAGCGTCCATAATCTTTGGAGTGTTCATCTCCATAAAACCAATTTCTATAATCTTTCCATCAAAATATTCTTTAAAAATTTCAGATAATTTTGTTAATAACTCTTTATTGTAGCTGAGTCTACTTCCATGCCCAACAAGTATTGCGCCTTTCATTTATTCACCTTATATTCGTGCTACTTTATTTTATTTATGTGTTACTTTTTTTATTTACTCATACTTTTAAATGTTTTGTTGAAAATATGAGAGTTAAGTTGGCTTAACTAGATATGTATTAAAAGATTATTGGTATAGCATAATAAAGTTTTTATACGATAAACACATAAATAAACTAGTATTTTCAATAGAGTGATTTAATGACTAGAATTTTAATTGTAGAGGACTATAAGGATTTATCAGAATTCTATCAGGAATTCTTAGAAGAAGATACTTTATTCACCGCCTCAGATGGAGAAGAAGCGGTTGAACTTTACAAGCAAAATAGACCGGATATAGTTTTAATGGACCTTAAACTTCCTAAGAAAAGCGGAATTGATGCAACTAAAGATATTCTTAAAATAGACCCTAAAGCCAAGATTATTGCTATAACAGCCTATGGTTCTACAATAGGATCTAAAGCTTTAGAAGCAGGAGCAAAAGAAGTTTTGAGAAAACCTGTTAGATTTAATGAATTAAAGGATATTATAGAGAAATATAAATCAATATAAACAGGATAGGGGTAATACCTTGGTCTCTAAAAATCAAGAAAAGGCTTTTGATGTACTTTGGGACAATACAACTTACAAGGCAATAACTAATTTTCGTCAGGGAAAATATAATGAAGCTGCGGAACTAGCCAAGTTTTCCATTGACATCGCAAAAAAAGCTTACGGTAAAGACAGTACAAAAGTTGCCATTTCAATGAATAATCTTTCATTGGTTTATGAGGTACAAGGAAAGTTACTTGAAGCTGAAGAACTCTCAATAAAAGCATTAGCTATATGGGAAAAAGCCTTAGGGCCTGATGATCCTGATGTTGCTACCTACTTAAATAATCTTGCGGGTATTTATGTTTCAAGAGGTAAATATAAAGACGCTGAGCCTTTGTACAAGAGGTCTTTAGAAATTAAACAAAAGGCATTAGGACCTAATCATATTGAGATAGCCACGAGCTATAACAATCTTGCTGAACTTTATCGTTTAGAAAAAAGATATAATGAAGCTGAAGCTCTTTATCAGAAATCATTAGAAATTTTTAAACATAATAAAGATAATAAAAATCCGAATATTGCATCAACTTATAATAATTTAGCAGAAATATATAAAATCAAAGGCCAGTATAACGAAGCATTAAGTCTACATAAAATGGCATTTGAAATCTGGAAAAATACGTTAGGGTCTGACCATCCTGATATCGCAACGGCTATTAATAATATTGCGGGTATATATTACCTCGAAGGAAATTATAGTGAAGCAGAAAAACTTTACAAAGAAGTGTTAAAGATTGATGAAAAGACGTATGGAAAAAATCATCATTATACTGCCATGACATATAATAATATTGCCTTAGTCAAAGAAGGATTAGGCCAGTATGATGATGCTGAGAGGTATTTCAAAGAGGCAATTCAAATATCACAAAATACTTTAGGTGAAACTCATCCTTGTCTTGTTACATTTGTTAATAACTTAGCAGGATTATATAGAGCAAGAGAAAAATACCAAGATGCAGAATTTTTTTTCAAAAAAGGCCTTATAATTTTAGAGAAAGCATTTGGATCTGAACATCCTGATGTAGCGATGGCAATGTTGAATCTAGCAGAAATGTATGAAACAAATGGAAGAATTGAAGAAGCTAAAAAACTATCTGAAGGCGCCAGAAATATTTACAAAAAAGCCTTAAAACGTAATTAGCCATTCTCTTTTTTTCCAAAATCACATTTATCTTTTAGAGGGCATTCCATACATTTAGGATTATTCTTCTTGCATATGTTTTTCCCAAGAAGTACTAGTAGACCATGATATTCTTGGTAAATTGTTAATTCTTCAGGGATGCCTTCGATGATAAATTCTTTGAGATTTTCATAGTCAATCTTTTCATTTACTAGACCCAATCTAGAATAAATTCTTTTTGTATATGCATCAACGACAAATTCTGCTTTTTCTGCAGAGTATAGAATAATACTATCTGCTGTTTCTGGCCCTATGCCTTTTAGGTTCAAAAGTTCTTTCCGTAACTCTTTTTTATTTTTATTGAACAATAGTTCAAGATTTCCATTATATTGGGTTATTAGATATTCGGAGATTTCTTTTAATCGATTAGCTTTTTGATTAAAAAATCCACTTGATTTAATAAGTTCTTTCAATTTTTCTAGAGGAATTTCTTCAATTTCAAAAGGAGTTAGAATACCTTGTTGATTTAGATTTTTAAGCGCCTTTTCAACATTAGTCCAAGTTGATTGTTGTGTTAATATTGCACCAATTATGACTTCAAAAGGTCTTTCTTTTGGCCACCAACTTCCAACAGCGCCAAAATAATTTCTCAATATATTGTATATCTCGATACTTTTCATAGAGATGCGTACTCCAATGCAAAGTACGATATTATAATATCTGCACCAGCCCTCTTTATTGAGAGGAGTATTTCTTCCATAACTTTCTTTTCATCTATCCATCCCATTTTTGAAGCTGCCTTTATCATAGAGTATTCTCCACTAACATTATACGCAGCAGTTGGAAGTCCAAATTTTTCTTTTACTCTAAATATAACGTCTAAATAAGAGAGTGCAGGTTTTACCATAACAATGTCTGCACCCTCTTTAATATCTAATTCGACTTCTCTTAGTGCTTCAAGAATATTTGCAGTATTCATTTGGTAAGTTCTTCTATCACCAAAAGTTGGAGCAGAATGTGCAGCATCTCTAAAAGGGCCATAAAAAGAGGACAAAAATTTTGCGGCATATGACATGATAAGAATATCTTCGAAAGAGTTCTCATCTAATTCTTTTCTTATTGCGCCTATCCTCCCATCCATCATATCGGAAGGAGCAACAATATCTGCACCAGCATTTGCATGAGATAATGCAATTTTTCCTAATAGTTTTAAAGTATCATCATTTTTTATTTTTCCTTCAGAAACTATGCCACAATGCCCATGAGAAGTATACTGGCAAAGACAGATATCTGTTATTACAAGAAGGTCTGTAGTATTCTTAATTGTCTTTACCGCACTTTGGACAATCCCTTCAGTTTTGTAAGCTTCAGTTCCAAATTCATCTTTTTTCTCAGGAATTCCAAATATAAGTATCCCAGGGATACCTGAGTCTTCAACTTCTTTTGATATATCCCTCACTTCTGAGAGAGGATATCTATATTGCCCAGGCATAGAAGGAATTTCTTCAATCTTATTTTTTTCATGAACAAAAATAGGGTATATCAAATCGTTCTTATTAACATTATGCTCTTTTAGTAAAGCTCTAATCTTCTCGTTTTTTCTTAACCTTCTCATCCTTACTTCTGGAAAGATTCAATCGCCTCCAAATTATTATATACTTTATCACGTAATTCCCTTACTGGCTTATGCAAAATTTTAGATACAATGGATCTAGTTAGATCTTCTAAGATTTTTATCTCCTTTTCGGTAGTTAAATTAAGCATTTTTAAGGCCCTATCCAACTCTTTTTTTCTTATCTCTTCCGCTTTCTGCCATACATCCGCTACATAAGGTTCTATGAACATTCCTTTGAGTAATACATCAAATTTTTTTAGTTCATCTTCAACAATAATAGAAGCCTTTTCAGCTTCTTCTCTTCTTAATTCCATGTTTTCTTTAGCTATTTCAGACAAAGAATCAATATTGTATAAATGTACTCCATCAATTAATCCTACAGAATCTTCAACGTCTTTTGGTATTGCAATGTCTATAATGACTAAGTCATTTTTTCTTTCCTTAGTTATTTCGCGGATGTCTTTCTCATGAATTATTGTGTGGGGTGCTGATGTTGCAGTGATGACTAGATCTGATGACTTAATATGATCTATCAAATAGTCAAATTTTAGTGCTTGACCTCCAATTGTTTCAGCTATATTTTTTGCAGTTTCATAATTCCTATTAGAAACATAGACCCCATTCAATCCCTTAGATGAAAGAGATTTTGCAATAAGACAACTCATTTCCCCTGCACCAACTATCAGTATTTTCTTATCATTTAAAGAACCAAATATATGTTCTGCAAGAGCTACCGCTGCACTTCCTACAGATACGCCACCTTTTGAGATATCAGTTTTTGTCCTTACTAGCTTACCAACTTTGATTGCCTGATTAAAAATTAAATCTAATAAAGAATCAGTAGCACATTGATTTTTACATTCAAAATAATTGTTTTTAACTTGGGCCAATATTTGATCTTCTCCAATAATTAAAGATTCAAGTCCAGAAGCAACCCTAAACAAATGTCTTATTACTTCAGTTCCAGTTGAAACTTCTAAATAATTCTCAACGTTATGATTAATATCTTTTAAAATTAGGATAATACTCTCTATGGATTCGCCTCTTTCTGCAGCAGCGTATATCTCAGTTCTATTGCATGTATTAATTATTACACACCCTTTAACCCCTGTTTCATTGCATATCTTCCTCATAAGATCATTTCTCTGTTTCTTTGAAAAAGAAAAATCCTCTCTTATATGAACTGGTGCATTTTGATAAGTGATTTTGAAATTTAATAGAAACATTTACAGGCCTCTTTTGATTTTATTATAAGTGTCATCAAGATTATTTCCTTTTTTTCTCGAGTCTATAAGAATTTTCGCATCTTGGTCTTTCTTGTCAATAAATTCTGCTATTTCCTCTTTAAGTTTTTTTGAATAGAATGGACACTCCCCTTTAGTTGATATGGCTATCAATAATTTATCCTTCTGAATTACTGCAGGGAATATAATATCAGATATATCTTTGTCATCCACCACATTAACCATTATCTTATGCTCTTTGCATATACTACTTAGTTTTTTATTTAATTCTTTATTGTTTAAGCATAATACAACGAAAGCGGTTTTCTCGCTTAAGAATGATGAAAAATTATATTCATTTATTTCTTTTTTAATTTTCTTAACATTTATACTATCAAACTCGCTGTGAAACTCTGAGGATACAATTGTAATATCTTCTGTGAATTCAAGAAGTTTTTTTGTTTTTCTGAGGGCAACATTTCCTCCTCCAACGATTAAAACTTCTTTATCAGTATTCAAAATAATGGGGAAGTACAAATAACCACGAATAAACAATGTAATCATATTATAAATGTTTTGCCAAAAATCTTTAAAGCCAATATTAGAATTTTGTCCAATGGACGTTAAACTAAATCAGTTAATTTCTACAGTATCTGCTAACTTAGGATTAAGATATAGAACGGTATCAGATTATTATTCTTATAAGAGCATAAAAAATACAGCTAGAGTAAAAAACGGTATATTATATGTGAAGGTTTCAGATAAATTAAAAGATGCACCAGATGATATTCTTGAGGCAATGGCATATGTTCTTTTGTCAAAAATTAAGGGAAACAGAATATCTCCAAGATATAAAAGAATATATAATGACTACATTCACAGTATTATAATAAACGATACTTCAAATTTAGCAAGAGGCGTTCATAAACCCAATGGTAATTACTTTGATTTAGAAAATATTTTTGACAAAGTAAATGAAAAATATCTTTCCAATGAAATACCAAAACCCTCTTTAAGATGGTCAAATAGGCGGGCATATAGAATATTTGGAAGATATGATCGGTCCAAAAATGAGATTGTAATTTCAAGATTGTTGGACGAGCATAGAACTCCCTTTTACGTAATTGAATATATAATGTACCATGAAATGCTTCACATTAAGTATGGATTTACTTATAAAAAAGGTAGAAGAAGAATACATACAAGTCCATTTAAAAAAGAAGAAGAGAAATTTCCTTATTATAAGGAATCAATAGAATATCTTAAAAAAATTTCAGGTAGAGAGAGAAAATTTCTATCTTAGAAAGTCTTTTAAGTAGATTTTAAGCTTAAATTACATATTTGGGGGTCTTTAATGAGAATTGTCATGAAATATGGAGGAACTTCTGTCGGTAACGCAGAGAGATTCCTTAATACTGCAAATATAGCAATAGATAATTACAGAAAAGGAAATGAAGTCGTCGTTGTAGTTTCTGCAATGTCTGGCGTTACGGACATGCTTCTTGGGGCTGCCGATAAATCTCTTAAAGGAGAAGATATTGCCCCCATGATTAATGAACTAAGATCTAAGCACTTTGATGCTTGCCAACACATAAAAAAAGAAGAATTATGGAAAGCTACAAAAGAAGGAATTGACACCTTATTAGTTGATTTAGAGAAAAGTTTAATTGGAGTACATTATTTGGGTGAACTTTCAGCCCGTTCAAAGGATAGAATTGTATCTTTTGGAGAGAGATTATCTAGTCTGATACTATCTAAGACTATTGAATCTTTGGGTGTACCATCTGATAAAGTTGACGCATTTTATCTTATAGTCACTGATAATAATTTTGGTGAAGCGGCTGTTTTATTTGAGGAGAGTTACAAAAAAACTTCAGAAGTATTAAATCCAATGCTAAAAAAGGGAATGATTCCAGTTGTTACAGGATTTATAGCCAAAAGCAAAGAAGGGGACATAACAACTCTTGGAAGAGGAGGATCAGATTACACTGCATCAATAATAGGTGCAGGGATTAATGCATCTGAGATATGGATAATGACAGATGTTGACGGAATTATGACTACAAATCCAAATATATGTAGTAATGCATATACAATACCTGAAATGTCATATTTAGAAGCTATGGAGCTTGCTTACTTTGGAGCAAAAGTCCTACATCCAAGAACAATAGAGCCGGCTATTTCAAAAAATATTCCTGTTAGAGTAAAGAACAGTATGTCAGATTCTCCAGGAACATTGATTTTAAAAGATACGGTTACAAATCATAAAGTCATTAAAGCGATTAGTATTATTGAAAACGCCGCCATAGTTTACGTTTCTGGAGCTGGAATGATTGGTGTTCCAGGAGTAGCGGCAAAAGTATTCAAAGCTTTAGGAGACAATAATATTAACGTATACATGATTTCCCAAGGGTCATCAGAAGCAAATATATCCTTTGTTATTTCTGAAAAAGATACTGAAAAATCAGAAACAGCTTTACGAAAAGCATTTCCAAATAAAGATTTAGTAAGAGATATCTCCCATATAAAAGGAGTCAGCATAATAAGTGCCGTAGGTAAAGGAATGAAAGGTGCTGTAGGAACTGCAGCTCGCTTGTTTACAGCAGTATCAAAAGAAAAGATAAATATATTAATGATCTCACAAGGATCTTCTGAAGTATCTATTTCTTTTGTAGTTTCAAAAGAAGATGGACATAAAGCGATAAAGGCAATTCATAAAGAATACCTAGAATAATATTTTTATTTTTTATTTTTGATTTCTTTTAATCTTAATTCTATTGCTTCTTTACCTTTTTCAGTGGGGCCATAAATAGGAATTTTTGTTTTGGTTGTATAAATTCCTTTTTTATTTGCAAGTTCTTTTATATTTTCTGACATACAGCCAGTGATTATATCCCCATATTCAAGGAATAATTCTGCATCATCTTTTGAAGCCCCTGAGGTATGAACTCCAAATATGTAAACTTCACACGAATTTTTCTTTTCTATTTTTCTTATCTCTTTTAGTTCATTAGCGTTTGAAATTGTAACAGCAATTCTCTTATGGCCTTTAGCAATTGCTTTTTCAAGACCTTTTATTTGATTTATTTCACATGTTTTAGGATCAAGTACATTAGATTCACCAACTAATGAAATCACTGTTCGTAACGGTGAAGTTTTTATAACTCCAGATATCCTTCCACATAAACCCTCTACTTTTTTTGGATCTGTAACTATTGCAGTTCCACAGCCATCGCTAACAATTACTGTAGCATCCAATAGATTATTTTTTAGTAGTGTAGAAATAATTTCACTTGCTCCAATTGAAAGAAAATCTTCAGAAGGAAACTTTCTGTTTTCGGTACACATTCCAAAATCTTTGATTCTAAATTCAATATTCTCTTTGATAGATTCCTTAGTTAATTTTTTTATGCCTCTATATTTATCAAAAAGAGGGCAATAGTCGACAATAGGCTCTTCAACACTTATAACTTTTCCATCTCTAATAATGACTTTTGATTTACCTAATGCCTCAATTATATGTTCGTCCATAACTAAATTATGAAATAAAACTTTAAAAATATATTGAAGTAATATATCTTGATGATGAGCGACCCCTTCTGAGCAAAGCTATGATGATGATTTTGAGTTCTGAACTCTTAATCGGGGTTCTTTAAAATTAATATATTTTCTCAATAGAAAGACATTTTGGACAAATATATATTGTTACTATATTCCCTTTTCTTTCAGGGAATTTATCCATATCTATATGTAATACTCCAAAATTACCTTCATACTCACAAGTTTTACATTTTAATTTTTCTCGTGAAACAAGCCTTTTTTCACTTATTCTATAAAAATTCTTTATGTCTCCCATTTTGATGGGCTCTGAAAGAAGAATTTCAATTGATTCTTCTAAAGTTTCCGCTTTTACAGTCTTAAAAATATTAAATACGTATTCTTTCATATTCTCATTATAATATTTTAATTTTACATATATAAAATTACTTAATAGAGCTACCAATAAGATTATATTACAATTAATCTTATTAAATCTGTATGCAAAATCCAATCAAACAAATGACTCTAAGTGCATATCTAAAAAATAGGGAAGGAAAAATCCTATTAATCCTAATAGTCTTATTTATCGTTGAAGTTAATACTTTTGCATATATAAATAATCTTAATTTAATTGATGCTATTTATTATACTATAGTCACCTTGGGCACTGTAGGGTATGGAGATATCCATCCAACAACTAATATTGGTAAGTTAGTTACATCAATTTTCATAATCTTAAATATTGTAATCCTTGCTTTTTTTGTTGGGCAAATAGGAGAGCGATTAATTAAGAAAAAGATAGAAGAAGTATTGGGGATTGAAAGAATGGAAATAAGTGAAGATCATATAATAATATGTGGTTACGGAAGAATTGGGAAAGTAATTGCAGATGAATTAAAGGAAATGGGTGCAAAATTCGTTATTGTAGAATTAAATGAAGCTTTGACTAAAGTTATTTCTGAAACGACTGATTTTAATATCATTTTAGGCGATGCTAGAAAAGAAGATGTTTTAAGAAAAGCTGGAATTGAAAAAGCAAAGATAATTATAACTGCTTTAAGTGAAGATGCAGACAATGTATTTACCGCAATAACTGCTAAATCAATGAACGATAAAATTAGGATAATCTCAACTGCCGCTAACGTTGAAAATATGGAAAAACTATACAAGATTGGAGTAAATCAAGTTGTTTCGCCACAGGTAGTTACTGGGAAGATACTAGCGCATTCAGTCAATATTCCAGACTTCTTGACACTTATCGACCGAATATTCCTTTCTCAAAATGAAAATATATGTATGGTAGAATTAAAGGAAGATTTGTTTGGAAAAACAGTAAGTGATATTGGGGATGAAGTATTCGCTATAGTCCGAGATAATAAAATAATAAGAAATCCTGAATCAAATGAAATATTAAATAAGGGGGACAAGTTAATCATTGTGCACTAAATTTAATTTAGAAATATACAATGACGAGGGTATTAAAAGAATAATTAGTGGATAGGGGCTTATTTCAATTGAAACAATAAATATTGAGATTATCAAGCTGTAATATGGGATATAAATTCTGTTCTTTCTTGCTTTGCCATATAAATTAAATAGAGAAATAGAAACGAATAAAGTAAATATTAGGACCTCAGGTATGCCTCCGTCGAAAATAGGTGGCCCAAAGATAGTTGAAGTTATATTGTGGGAATAATTCAATATTTTTTCGCTTATTGTATATCCTGTAGTTGTTTCAGTTAGTAAGGAATAATTTCCTATTATTTTTATTCCCACATTAGTGCATATCTTGTCAAAAACATCAAATGTAAAAGTAACTCTATATAGCAATAATTCTAATGGATTAAGTTTCCAATTTTGAGGCAAAAACAAAATAGTGAGATATCCTAAAATAATTATTAAGATAGATCCGATAATCCCAAAATAAATTATTTTCTTCTTATTCCCAATTAAATATAGAGTGGCCATAGTAGATATAATCAAAAGGATTATGTAAGTTCTAAAGCCATAAGAGGTAAACAACAGAATAGAGAATACAGGAAAGATAATATTTTTTGGATATTTCTCTTTAATCAGGCCTATGTTATTTGAGATTAGTAAAAATGTGTAACCTAATACAAATAATGGCGTTAGAGAAGATTCTCTTATACTGGGGTTAATTAAAGGGATTTTACCAATAATTATTATATTGATTAGACATATTGATATTCCAATTATGAATATAGGTATATAATACCTAATGAAAATATTTTTCTTTAACAAATATAAAATTAGTAATCCTAGTATTGAGAATAATATTGAAAAATAACTATATCTCTTGAAAGTGAATAGAGTTATCAAAAATACAATAGACGCTATTAGTAAATTTTCTTGTATATTAAGTTTAATTTTTTGCCCAACTATGAAAGATAACGAGATTAATAATAAATATAAGAGTGTGTATATTGATATTTTTGAGGAGAAGTATTCTAAAAAGTAGAATCTACCAACTATCCCTATTACAAAAAATATAATAAAACCAATTAAAAATATATAAGGAGAAAATAACTCATCTTTAAATTTCAAAGTAGTCCCCAGGTTCTAAGATCTTCACCTCTGAATCCAATTCAAGCTCCTTTACAAACATCTTTAGTTCATTAGGATTTTGTCTTATTAGAGGTGTTGTATTATAGTGCATTGGAACTATAATATTTGATTTTACATATTTAGCAGCAAAAGCAGCTTCCCTTGGCCCCATTGTATACCTTGACCCGATTGGGAGCAATGAAACATCAGGCTTGTAAAGTTCGCCGATTAGTTTCATATCCTTGAAAAGACCAGTATCTCCCGCATGATATACTGTTTTAAGGCCATCTTTTATTACAAATCCCAGTGGATTGCCTCCAGAGTACCCACCTTTATCTGTTACATTAATGCAACTTGAATGATCAGCCCTTACTGCAGTTATTTTGATCCCATCAATTTCAATAGTGCCGCTCATATTCATTCCTTCAGTTTTCGTAACTCC